>CAZFBE010000079.1:0-1100 GCA_964517115.1 uncultured bacterium | reverse complement strand
GGGATAGTGTGAAAGGGGGAAGAGGGAATATAATGAGACCACAAATTGAAGTACCTTTCTTTGATCTTGGCTATCTTCCTGTGCGCTGCAGCGCCTGGCAAGATAAATCCCGGCAAGGGCCCAGGTAACAGGAAAGCGGATTACGGGGAAGTTCAATCCCTCATTAGAAAATCACTAAACAGGGAAATCGCTAATGAGAATCCTGGAGAAATTGAACTTTTCTTCCTGGGTGTTGCACTCTATGGGAAGCAAGATGTCTTTATGAGAGAAACCCTCTATGCGCAGGAGATCTTTGAAGAGAGGTATGCAGAAGCGTATGGTGGAAGCAGGGCATCTCATAGCCTTTCATTGATAAACAACAAGAAAACATCAAAAAGGCACTTGTTTGCAAACAAGGATAACCTTTCTGAGATACTCTCTTTCCTTGGTGAGAAAATGGGGGATGAGGATATCCTCTTCATTTATTTCACCTCACATGGATCAAGGGACCATAAACTGTCGCTCATACTCCCTTCGCAATTTAGGAGTGGGCTTGACTCCAAGGAGATAAGGAGCATGCTTGATGATGCAGATATACCATGGAGGGTTCTCGTTGTGTCAGCATGCTTTTCTGGGGGATTCATTCCAGAACTTGAAGCACCAAATTCAATCGTTGCAACTGCTGCCGATGCAGATCACAGCTCTTTTGGATGCACCGATACAAGAAATTTTACATATTATGGTGAAGCTCTTTTCAAGAGGCAGATGAAGGAAGGAATGGACCTTGTCGATGCCCTTAACGGAATCCCCCCAATAATTATAGAAATGGAAGCCGAACAGGGTTATGAACATTCAAATCCGCAACTCTCAATTGGCGAAGATTTTTTAAAACATTGGGAAAAATACAAGGCAGATTTGACGGCAAGGCTTAAAGAACGCACCCAAGTGTCCCCTAAACCAAAGCCAAAAAAACGCTGGTAGCGAAAATCTAACTAGAATAGTAAAAATCTATTAAACAAGGAGATATTGATGAGTGACAAAGTAAAAGGAACTGTAAAGTGGTTTAATGAGAAGAAAGGCTTTGGCTTTATTGAGAAAGAAGGTGGCGGAGACGTTTTCGT
>CAZFBE010000078.1:0-1178 GCA_964517115.1 uncultured bacterium | reverse complement strand
TCCATCACTGGTAACCCTAACACTTTTTCATCAATCTCAAAAGGAGAAACATCTCTCAAGCCCAAAGACTGTATTCCAGTTTCAACAATATCACCAAATGGAAGACCTGTTGATTTTTTCATTTTTTTCAAATAGAAAATTCCGGCTTCTTTGATTGCTTTGTAAGGTATGAGTCCGACAATTTCAGAACCTGTTATCACCACCCCTCTCTTTCTTGCCTCTTTTGTAGCTGCTTCATAAATGAGATGAGGAGGGCTAATCTTGTAATTTGTCAGATTCATGCTGATTTGGGACCTCTTGTACTCTTCAATAACCCATCCAATTGCTTTGACATGATCAAATTTCCCATCTTTGAAAACTGGTCCCGATGGGTCTTTTTTATCTATCTGTAAATTTTTATATCTTTCTTCGAGATTTTTGCCATATCTTTTTTTGTAATGGTCCGATAAGTCTTTAAAGTTTTTTCCGACATAGTCATCATTCCCTGAAGGGTGCTTTCCATCTTTTGGGAAATTGATGATTTTTCCTTTGTAATAAAAGGGATCAGTGTTCCCTTCTCTTTTCCACCTTCCTCTTTCCCTTAATTCATAAGCAATGTCATTTGCATATTTCCTATCTGTGGTATTTAGGTTTATGTTCCAAGCAATCAGAAATTCTCTGGCCCCAACAGCTGTTGATCCTGATTTTTCATTGAAGCAAAAAGGTCCATAGTCAGGTTTCCATTCAGGTTTTGAAAGCCTGTCTTTTAAACCTTCGTATTCCCCTTGTCTTACATTGGCAAGGTTTGATCTTTCTTTTGACTTTGCAGCTTCTTCATAAAGGTAGATTGGTATTTTTAGCTCTTCTCCAATTCTTTTTCCAACTTCACTTGCAATAGCAACACAATCTTCCATTGATATTCCATCAACAGGAACAAATGGACAAACGTCAGTTGCCCCCATCCTTGGATGTGCGCCTGAATGATTTCTCATGTCTATGATTTCACTTGCTTTTTTTACGGCAAGGAAAGCTGCTTCTTTTACAGGTTCAGGATTCCCGACAAAAGTAACAACTGTCCTATTTGTATCGGAACCCATATCAACATCTTTTAGGCTAATGCCATCGACAGACTTTATGGCTGATGTTATTTCATTGATTTTCTTTTCATCGCGTCCTTCTGAAAAATTAGGAACACATTC
>CAZFBE010000077.1:0-1414 GCA_964517115.1 uncultured bacterium | reverse complement strand
CTTTTCATAACAGCCCTGTCGAATCTCGCAAGTTCTGTTGCATATTGGCTGAATGCGGTATAGATTCCAGAAGACCTGTCAACACCCTCTATTCCCATTTCGTTCAACCTTCTCCTGCATCTTTCAAGTTCTCCCATTGCATACAGTTTTTCAAATTCATGGTCGCGATCACCTTCTTTTAGGTCAAAAGGGTTTTGTTTGCTTCTCACCCAAACCTTGAATTGCTTGTTTATGTAGAGGTTTTTTCGGTATGTTTCCTCGACATTTTTACTGCGCTTCAAGCGCCCGAGCTGTCCAAAGCCGATATCTTTGCTTTCGGCGCTTTTCATGAGCATCATTAAGAAAACTGTTCCAATAGCTACAGCCAATAGCATAACAATGACTGCAAGAATCGGATTGTTTTGGGCTTCGCTAGAGCCAAAACCAAACAATACAACGGTTATAGAAATTATCAAAACAGCTATCAGGTATTCTTTTACCTTTAGACCTAACCGATATGCCTGAAAGAGAAGGTATATTATTGAAAGATTCCAAATCAGATTTGGAATTTCGTCCAAAGGTACCACGATGCCGAACTCTCTTGTCATTTTCAAATATTCCAACATAATTGCTTATGGATTACGTAGTAATCATACTTTGGGGCTTAGTTCCTGCAAATATCCCAATTTTGTGTTTATAATTTCTAGGTTTAAACAACAATAGGAGTTATTGATTATGAAAAAATATTTTATCTTTTGCATGCTTTTCATTATGAGCGTCCTTCGATTGGATTCTCACACTTTCAGCAATCTTTCTTTGGAAGAGTCTGTCAGGGCTACTGACTTTACTGTTCTTGGTGAGGTTGTTTCTTATGAATATCGAATAGACAATTCTGAAAGATTTTGGAAAAGGACATATGTGACAATTAAGGTTCAGGAAGACTTGATGAACAACATAGAGGGTTTTCCAACATATCAGAAAGTTGGAGACAATGTCTATATTGAAATTGATCATCCAGGAGGGGTTTTTGAAGGTTTGACTACAAGGATTTCTGGTCATCCACAATTCTTTCCAGGAGAGGTTTATGTTCTCCATCTATGGAATAGGGATGTAAGAAATATTGCTGTTCCTGTTGTTGGCTTTAGCAATGGAGCTTTTAGGGTTATTCCAGACAATAATGGTGTTGCGAGGATGTATGACTTTGAAGGTATATACCCAATAAAGGGTTTCATTTCAAGAGCAGTTACGGAGAGCCCATTGGAAATTATGGAGATTGGTGCTATCGCTACTGACGTAAACTTCGGCGAAACTGCTCAAGATGGTGTCCCTATAACATTGGATGCATTCCTTGTTCACGAGAAAAATATGTTGACTGAATTGCGGGGAATCGAGTTTGAGGAGGGTGAAGAGTAATGGCTAAAAAGAATTTTAATTT
>CAZFBE010000076.1:0-1544 GCA_964517115.1 uncultured bacterium | reverse complement strand
TTAGAGGATGTTCCTTTTTCTGAAAGAATACTTAGTGATATTTCTGAAATAGGGGACCCTTCTTGGGACCACAGACGTTTAAGCTCAACAAAAGAATACATAAGTTATCTCCATTCTGAAATCCAAGATAACGAAGACAAGATTATGGCTCATGTTTACGTTCGACACTGTGCTGCAATGGCTGGGGGGCAAATGATCAAGAGTAGGGTTCCTGGCTCTGCAACGATGTTTGATTTTCCATGTGATACAAAAACAACACGTGACAAGATAAGGGCAAGGGTGAAAGATTCCGAAGTAGCTGAAGTTGCAAAATGTTTTGAATTTGCTGGAAAAACATTTGAAGACATGGAAAAATATTTATAAAGAATTTTTAAGCCAAGAAATATTTTAATCTTGACTTAAATTTTCATTTTAGGGACCTTGTATTAGAGCAAGAAATCCCGAGGAGGATAAAAAATGAAAAACAAAGCAATCATTCTGATTGCCGTTGCAGCAATCCTGTTCTATGCTTTTGGTAACAGTAGCAAAACAACATCTACCGAAGCTGGGCAAACGGTTGAAGCAAAAGGCAAGTCAGAAAAAACAGAAGCAATCAACATTGCTTTTGAAATCAAGGATGACTACACGAATCCTGATACGAATCCAGAAAGATTGGCGGAATACCTTTCCAGCAACTTGGGAATGCCCGTCAATATATACCCAATAACAAACCACAACACAGCTATTGAAGCATTGAGATACGGACATGCGCATATGGCCTTCTTGGATGGTGGTGCAGGTTGGATAGGATGGAAGCAACATGGGTTTGCAGTTATAGCAGCAGACTTAAAATCAAATGGGCAGTCATATTACACTGCACAAGCGATGGTTAGAAAAGGTAGCGGAATCGAAACTTATTCCGACCTGAAAGGAAAGACATCCTGTCACACGGGATGGCTGAAAAGCGCTGGAATGATTATGCCTATGGGCACAATGATTGGAAAGGGAGTTGTTGAGGTTCTTGGCGACAAGAGTGATATCAACAGTCTTAAGTACACAATTGAAGGTTTTTTTGGCAATGCAATCATTCCTGAATCTTCTGATATTTATGGAGGTTATGCTGGGGCATTGAGATGTCTTTCAGATGGAACCGGAGATGTGGCCTTTGTTAAGTCAACAACATGGGAGGACTATTGTGGAAAAGAGGATGCTCCAGAGTGGTGCATATCAAAAGATAACTTCTCTCAACTTGAAGCATTTGGAAGCGTTCCGAGCCATCCGGTGATGGTGAATCCCGACAAGATTGACAAAAGGGCAATTGCCAAATTGCAAAAAGCTCTAATGTCTCTCAACGACAGCGAGGAAGGGCAAAAGATACTAAGTGAAATTCTCGAAACCAGTGGAATAGTTTTGACAAGTACAGAAGATCACCTGGGGGCTTACTCAAATGCAATGGGAAATATTCCGGGAATGGTGGCTTACACCATGGCAAAGATAGAAAAGTAGAAGCATTTTTACTTTTTTTAAACAGTCAGTAATATTGGAAAATTTAAAATTCCATTTAA
>CAZFBE010000075.1:0-1737 GCA_964517115.1 uncultured bacterium | reverse complement strand
AGAAAGGCTTTTGACAAGCCTGTTTTGGTTCCTTACCTGAAGGATGGACAGTGGACTGTTGCATTTATTTGTGGAGAGATACATGACGAAAAAGACAAGAAAGATTTGATAAAGTGCTTTATTCCAATTCCTCCAAACCCAGCAACTGGTTGGGTTGTTTTTGTGGAGAAAGACAAGATAAGAGAAACTGGCTGGACAAATGAAGAGGCAATGAAGGCAGTTATTTCTCTTGGAATAGTCACTCCAGAAAAAATCAAGAAATAATGGAATTCGGTCAAGATTCATTGGTTTCGATGCTATTTGGCGGATTGATAGTTTATTTCTTTCTTTCTTCTTCCTTTAAAAAAGAAAAAACGGAATCAGAAGATACGACAGAGGTTCTTGAATCCAAAATAAGAGAGATTCTCGACAATAAGTTCAGAGGAAGTAGAGATGATATTGATAGCAAGTTTGGAGAAAGCAAGAAGCAAATTGATGCTCAATTTAGGGGAAACAGAGAAGAGCAACGCAGTATACACAATCAAGAAAAAACAATTATTGAAAGCAAGTTCAAAGAGCTAAGTGCTGATATGAAGGAGCGTGGAGAAGATATAGACGCAAAGATGAAGGAAATTAAAAATCAGGTTGATAGTTTTTCTGACTTATCAAAAAATGTTCAATCTCTGCTTTCAACAGCTCAGTCAAGAGGTTCCCTGGGAGAAGAATATTTAGAAGCATTGCTTGAAGACCACCTTGGACCACCTGGACAAGATAAAAAAGGTGGTTGGGTTTGGGATAGGCAGTACCAATTTAAAGATGGTACTGCTGCAGATATCGTTATCAAATCACCAAACAGCAAGATGCTTGTCATCGATTCAAAGTTCCCAATGGAGAATTTCATAAAATACAAGGATTCAAAAAATGATCCTGAAAAAGACCTATACAAAAAGAATTTTATTAAAGATATGAAAAACCATATAAACAAGGTTTCCCAATATAGAAAACCTGAAGAAGGGACTTATGAAAATACGGTTATGTTTTTACCAGCAAAAGGTTTGTTTGAGATGGCTCGTTTTGAGGGCTCGATTGAGAAGCATGCTCGAAAAAAGAATGTAAGTTTGTGCGGGCCAGGCAATGTTTTGTTGTTCCTGACAGTTGTTTTAGACAATGTCAAGATGGACGCCATTAAAGAAAATCTTGATGAGGTGATGAAGAAGATGGCAACCCTTTCTAGAAGGGCAGGAGACATTAAGGAAGCTGCCAGGTTGGCAATAAAAAACAACAAAACCCATAGTGGTCATTTAGAAAACATAGAAAGACAGGCAGGGCTCTTTCAAGATGACTATGAGAAAATTTCAAACAATGTCAAGGAATTACCTGATTCAAAGGAGGATAACTAATGGCTTTAACTCCTTCTTACATGGTTCCAATTGGAACAGAGATGCCTTCTTTTCTTTTGCCAGATGTAACGAATAATGACAGTAAGGTTGATTCACGTTTTCTAAAAAATGAAAACCCAATTCTGGTTATGTTTATTTGTGCTCATTGTCCTTATGTTGTCCATATAGAGCCTCAGTTGGCATCATTATCTTCTGATTACAAAGGCAGGGTAAATGTCGTTGCTATTTCAAGCAATGATGTGGTTTCTCATCCTCAAGATTCTCCAGAAAAATTAAAGGCTCAGTCAGAGAAAAATAATTTTAATTTTCCTTATTGCTTTGATGAAGATCAGTCAGTTGCAAAAGCTTTCAATGCACA
>CAZFBE010000074.1:0-1756 GCA_964517115.1 uncultured bacterium | reverse complement strand
GCATGCTCATGCTTGGGAGACTCTTGTTGATAGAGACGTGACACTGCGTCCAGATTGTGTGGGTTGCCATGTAACGAACTGGAACCATGAAGACCTTTCATACTCTTATGTGAATGTTGGATGTGTAGCTTGCCATCAAGGAGACCCAATCCAGCATTCAATCAAGCCATCAAAAAACACTCTTGTTGCAAGTTTTGATACTTGCTATTCTTGTCACAGGCCCGACCACTCAACATTATTCAGCGTTAAAGGCTATTGGCCTCAAATAGAGCATCCTTGATTAGTTAGGTTAGAATAGCAGTTTGTGATGGTTGAAAAAGATACTAACGAAAAGGTTATTTCAAGAAGGGAACTGCTAGAGTCAGGTGTTCATTTTGGACATCCAAAATCTATGTGGAATCCAAAAATGAAACCTTATGTTTTTCAGGTCAGGAAAGGTGTTCATATTCTTGATTTAAGCAAAACAATATCAAAACTTGAAGAGGCGTATTACCTTGTTATGGATATCGTCAAAGAGGGTGGAAGGGTTTTGTTTGTTGGGACGAAGAAACAAGCGAGAGAGTCAATTCAGAAAATAGCTGAAGATTGCGACATGCCTCATTTGACGAGGAGATGGCCAGGTGGATTTTTGACAAACTGGGATCAAATTAGTTCAACGTTGGAGAATCTTAGGAAATTTGAAGCTGGTCTTCTGGATGAGAAAATGTCAAAAATGACAAAAAGGGAAAGAGGCATATATAAAACTAAAATTGACAGGAACAAAAGAGTTTTTGGAGGGGCTTTAAATCTAGAAAAACCACCTCAATGCATTTTTATTTCAGATGTTAATCACGACAGGATAGCGGTTTTGGAAGCTAGAAAAAGTGGCGTTCCGGTAATTGCAATTCTTGATTCAAATAGCAATCCTGATCATATTACTATTGGAATTCCGGGCAATGATGATGCTGTCGGTAGCATTTCTTTGTTAGCGGGGAAAATCTCTGAAGCAGTTAAAAATGGACATGCTTCGAAGAAGAGCCTTTCAGAAAAAGTTGAAGAAGATTCTCTTGAATCTGACAAAGAAGGTTAAATTTATATGGATAAATCAGTAATAATGGAAGTTAGAAAAAGAACTGGAGCAGGTTTGTCTATGTGTAAAAAGGCAGCTATTGAAAATAATGGTGATATTGAAAAAGCTGTAAGGTGGATTGGAGCACAAGGTGCCGCTATAGCAAGCTCAAAGGGTGGGAGGTCAACTGGAGAAGGTCGAGTTGGCTCGTATGTTCATTCTTTAAATCCAAAATTATGTGGAATTGTAGATATAGCTTGCGAAACTGATTTTGTTGCAAGGACTGAAGCTTTTATATGTTTTGCTGACGATCTAGCGAAACATGTAGTTGCTTATAAGCCTACTTATCTAAATGAAGAATGTGTCCCAGAAGACATTAAAGATGATTTGATGAAAGGTTTTTTGAATAAAGCTGAGGAAGAGGGAAAGCCTGAACAGGTCAGACAGAAAATTGCTGATGGCAGATTCAACAAATGGAAATCAGAAAATTGTTTCATGGATCAAATATGGATTAAAGACCCAGAGGAAAAAATGACCGTTAAGCAAGCTGTTGAAGCTCAGGTTGCAGTTATAAAGGAAAACATAAAAGTAAGAGGTTTTGTTTTTATGGAAGCTGGAGGAAGTGTCACAGTCTCACAAAAAATCTAGAGTTTTACTTAAACTCTCCGGGGCATTTTTTCAAGGCCATTTGGATTTTGGTTTTGATTT
>CAZFBE010000073.1:0-1882 GCA_964517115.1 uncultured bacterium | reverse complement strand
AAGAATAAAAATATAAGCAATGCTGCCAAAACAGTTTCTCCTGAAAGATGGCGTAATGAAATTGTCAAACTTTTAAAAGAAGGGATTTCGCATTTTGACTTGGGCTTTGAGGAGGCAAAATGCTTAATGAGTATTTTTAAAGGTGATTGGGGAAGTGGTATTGCTTGTTCTCGGCCTTTAGGTTTTTATTCTTCTTGCAGGGGGCCAGATGCTCCTTTTGCATGGGCTAGGCTTGGTGCAAGGAAAAATGAAATCAAATCTCTTCTTCCGCTTTCCTCCAGGTATTTTCCAGAATTTGATAAAAATTGGAATTTGTTGAAATTAGATAATTTGGTTTCATCTTGGTCAGATTTTTTGATTGATTTGGTCAAAAGTGAAATTCCAAAAAAAGAAAAAGATCTTTTGGAAGAGTATTTATCTCTGAGAGACAGTATTGATTTTCCAGGAGGAAATGATTTTAAGAAAATTGGAATCAAGGGAAAGAAAATCAGCCATGCTTTAAGCATGTCAAGAAAAGCTATATTCAAAGGTGCATGCCCTCCAGATAAGAGGGGTATTTTAGAGTGGGTAAAAGATAATGCTTGATCAACTCCCTATGATATTTGCTTTAATTATTGCTTTAGTAATGCATGAGGCTGCACATGGTTTTGCAAGCATGATTCTTGGAGATCCAACTCCTGGAAAACTTGGAAGAATAACCTTAAACCCATTAAAACACTTAGATCCACTGGGGACTATTTTTCCAGCTTTGATGATTCTTACAGGTTCTCCTTTCATTTTTGGATGGGCTAAACCTGTTCCTGTGAATCCAACATATTACAAGTATCCCAGGAAAGGTTTTGCAATTGTTGCAGCTGCCGGCCCTTTAGTCAATTTTGTATTGGCTTTAATAGCCGCTTTTTTGTTTAGGCTTTTAGGTGAAGGGTTGCCAAATGTAATTGGTGTTTTTTTGATTTATTCAACTCTTATAAATATGATTCTTGGATGTTTTAACCTTTTGCCAGTGCCCCCTATGGATGGATCGAGAATAATACAGCTTTTTTTCCCTCCTCAAATTGCTCGAAAGTGGTTTTCTCTTGACAGGTATGGATTCGCTTTTGTATTTTTGTTGATTTTCTTCTTCAGGGCTCCTATTGATTTTGCTATAGGTGTTGCTTATTCACTTGCTGAATCGCTTTTAGGTATTTGATTAATATAAAATACTCACAGTGAAGGATTACTCAAAAGATTTGCTCAAAACCGATGTATTGTCAGGCATTCAGCCCACAGGCAATTTGCATTTGGGGAACCTTTTTGGAGCAATTACAAATTGGGTGAAATTGCAAGATGAGTATAAATGTGCATTTTGTATAGTTGACTATCATGCTCTGACATCAGTTCCTGATCCCGCTCGTTTAAAAGAAAACACCAGGTCAATAGTTACAGACTTGCTTGCATGTGGTATCAATCCCAATAAGTCAATTTTGTTTGTTCAAAGCGATGTTCCTGAACATATAGAACTTTATTGGATGTTTGCATGTCTTACTAGGTATGGAGAATTGTCAAGGATGACTCAGTTTAAGGAGAAGGGCGGAAACAAAGAAACCGTTGGTTTAGGAGTTTTGAGTTATCCGGTTTTGCAAGCCGCGGACATCCTTCTGTATGGAGCTTCTAAAGTTCCTGTCGGAGAAGATCAGTTGCAGCATCTGGAATTGACTCGAGAGATTCTTAGAAGGTTCAATAAAACCTACGGGTTTCTTTTTGAGGAAGTTAATGCTCTTACAACAAGGGTCCCTAGAATCTTAGACTTAAAAGACCCCTTGTCAAAAATGAGTAAAAGCCATCCGGAGGGAGCTGTTTTTATTGATGATTCAGAAGATGTTATTAAGAAAAAAATAAAAAA
>CAZFBE010000072.1:0-1883 GCA_964517115.1 uncultured bacterium | reverse complement strand
ACCATTCATTGCCCTCCAATAGTTCCGTGAAGTAGCCGGCAAGCTGTTCATGGTCAGTTGCAAGAGAGAAGGAACCGCCATCTTTCAATGTCCTTGAGATGCTCTTTAGCGAGTTCCCATCAAGCCATATCCTTTTCTGGTGCCTTTTCTTTGGCCATGGGTCAGGGCATATGCATACATATCTCTCAATTTGCTTTTCGGGAATTCTCTCAATCACTACAGATGCGGGAGAATGGATGATTCTTAGGTTATTGCCAGCTTTCTTGTTGATCTGGTCGACTGAATACCTGCTTTGCTCAATGCCAAGCCATTTGCTGTTTCTTGATTGTTCAAGCAGCCATGTTCCTTTTCCGAATCCGATTTCAATTGACATCCCTTCAAAGCAGTAATCTGAAATTTGAGACCTATGGATCTCATTTTCGCTTGAAACCCATTTCTCTTTTGCATATTGAGTCAAGGTTTCCAACTCATTCTCTTCTCTCATTTTTTCAAGGATTTCAGAAAATATCTGGTTTGTTGCCTTTGAGGGTATTCTTGAGGCTGGTTCAAGGCTCAATGATGCGATTCCATCCTTTTTCTTGATCTTCGTCCATATATTTGTGCCATTTGTTTTCATCTGGAGAAAATGGATATCTTTCTCCGGGTCAAAAAAAATACCCCTGAAGATTCCTTTCAGGTTGAATTCACCATTTTTTGCTTTTATTTTTAAAGCACTCATATTTTTGCATTCACCATAGGATAGTTAATGTGCTAATTTTATTTCTAACATTCATTCTTAATAGCAAATTCCTCTATTCAGGTTCCAATTTAAGTAGGTTTGATGTTTGTGAGTGTGGCGATGTGGGTGTTGGGGGCTTGATTCCGCAAGGTGAATTCATCAAGGATGTCGAAAATTTGGAGAATTTTTCTTTCAAGATGAATGTCGGGAACCTTATCAAGAAATCTGATTTTGATAATTTCAACTTGGCTGTTTCGTTATTGGATTTGCAGGATTATGACTTGCTCATTCTTGGGCCAAATGAGGCAGAAATGCTTCCTGAGGATATTTTTTCAGAATCTCTGAAGCACAATAATATAGAAATGGTGATGTCAACAAGTGTTTTTCAGGATTTACCAAGATACAAAATATTAAATTGGGATGGCAATGATGTTTTGGTTTTTTCTCTCATGGACCCGATTGAAATCAATCCCGGATGGGGTTACATTCAGCCTGAAGAGGTTTTGAGGGACATTCTCTTAGAGACTCAAGGTATGTATGATTTTGCAATTGTTATTTCATGGCTCGATACTTTCAGGAACAGGGATCTTCTTGCTCTCTGGCCAGGAAGGATAGATTTTCTCATTGAGGCTCAATATGATTTTGAGGGAATTGAGCTAACATTCGAAGAAGTGCCAATAGTTGGATTGAATCATTGTTCAAATTTGCAATTGGTTTCTTTTGAGGAAAGTTTCGATTTCTTGTATGAAAAAAAATGGAAAAAGGTTGTTGTTGACATTGGAGAAGGGTATTCTTTCGAAGATTTAAAAGATTCTTACAAGGATTTTTTAATGCTTTCAGAACCAGCACAAAAAAAAGAAAATCAAATATCTTCAATTTTTCCACTTGAATTTATTGAATCTGAAAAAGATTATTTTTCAGTCTTGAATTCAGAAGAGGTAGAGATAGGGTTTCTGTTCAAAAATGATGACATATGGCTTTGGAATATCTTTTCTCCAGATGAACTGATTGTTTCAGATGAATATGAAGACAAGGAAGAGGCAATAGATGATTTGAAGGTTTTTTTGATAAAAAAATGGATTAACTCCAATCGTTGATGATAAAATCTTCATTTGATTTAGGGGTGTAGCTCAGCTTGGTAGAGCGTCGGTCTCCAAAACCGAAG
>CAZFBE010000071.1:0-2112 GCA_964517115.1 uncultured bacterium | reverse complement strand
CCATCTCCTTCAATCTCTTCTTGACAGCATCCTCATCTTCTTTGGAATAATCTTTCGAAAATCCACCTGAAGAATCTTTTTCCTTTGTGACCTTTGGCCTTTTCCCTTCTTCCCAAATATCCATTTTCTTACTGTCGATATTATTTGGAACAGGGATACCTAGAGAAGACATGATTTCCAAATATGGATCCCATATATCCGCCTTTAAATCTTTATTAAATTTAATTCCTGGACCCTTTACCGCCCATATCCCCTCCATGCGATGAAATCCATTATAGGGAAGTACAACATCTGTCCAAGAAGGTGTTAAATCAAATCTTTTAAATAAACTCTTATACCTTTCGGGAATATCTTCCTCGTGAGGGTCTAGACAACCTGTTTCATTTAGGTTCCATTCAATAACAATATCTGGGGCCTCATCCAGATAGGGTCCACTATATATCTCTTCTTTCTTGTGGGCTTTTAAAACCAACTTTGTTCCATCTTTAAGGCAGATTGATTCAAACAAATCAATCAATTCTTGCCTCAGGTTTTCATAATCTTTCTTCAAAACCACGCCTTGAGGTTCCCTACCCTTCAGGTTTATATGAACTTCCCCCATGTTTTTAGGATCAGTAACAAAGACTTTAGTATTTTTCCAGTCGTATACAGAAAGCATACTCATACTTTCAACATAAGCTTCTTTTTGAGACTTAAATAAACTGTTTAAAAAATTCTTAATACCTGCAGGAAGACATGTCTTCAAGAAATTGAAAAATTTAAATTTCATTTCAGAAAGTTTTCCCAACAACGGCACAAAGGCAATCATCTTTTCAGAATCTCGAATTGGAACTTTTAATTTCAAATATCCTTCTGACTCTAAAAAACTAACAAAATCAGGAGCTCTATGAAATGGCCCCATGCCATGATCACTCAAGGCCCAAATATAAGTTTTATCATTGCAAAAAGAATCCATAATTTCACCAATGGCCGAATCTACACTTTTATAAACTTCCAAAAGGACATTGCCATACTTTTCATTTAACTCTCTTGAATAAAGCGGGTGTTTTTTGTCCCAGTGTTTCCAAAAATAATGTCCAACTTGGTCTGTTGCGGGAAAGACGATGAAAAACAAATCCAAATCTTTTTTATCCAAAAGATACTTGCTTAACTTTTTTTGGAAATTTGTATAAGAAATTAGGTTTTCCCTTAAAACAGAGTATCCGTCTTTAATTTTTCTTCCTTTTGAAAATTCCATCATCTCATAAGGTCTCTGTAGTTTTTTTTCAACTTCAGATCTCAGTTCTTTTGGCCAAAAAACATCATCATCATCTGGGCTTGGAGACCCCATTCCTGCAATATAAACTCCATTTTTTAATTTACATGCAGGGTATCCCATTGGAACATTTACTATTCCACATTTGAGATTATGCTTTTCAGCCTGTTCCCAGAGTGAAGCCCCTGAAACATGAGTTCTATTCGGAAAACGTAAATCATAAGACCCTCTCACAATTTGTGCAAAATCAAAAACTCCAGTCTTCCCAGGATTTTTACCAGTAACCATTGAAGCCCAGGCACAAGGGGTTATAGGTTCAAGGGTGCTTCTCAAAACCCCACTTGACCCATTTAAAATTTTTTTTAAATTTGGCAAATGCCCATCTTTGATCCATGGCATTGCAAGATCCCATGTAGCTCCATCTAGTCCAAAAATAATTGTCTTAACTATACAGCTATGCCCCCTCCAATAACCCTGGTTCCAAAATAAACAACAACACTTTGTCCCGGAGCCACAGTTAGAGGTTTTTCAAAAATTATTTTGTTATTGAAAATTTTCTTTATAGGCCTTTTTTTTCCCCTATACCTTATTCTTGCAGAAAGCTGTACTAAAAGATTCTCTGGATCTGTAAGCCAGTTGACCCTTGTCAAGTAAATTTCTTTTTTCGAAAAAGAATCTCTGTCCCCCACAGTAACTGTGTTTGTCTTATGGTCTTTTTTGACGACATAAACTGGTTTGCCCAAGGCAACACCTCCTAAACCTCTCCTTTGACCAAGCGTAACAGTAAAATGGCCTTTATGCTGTCCAATAACCTTTCCCTGCATGTCTAAAAGATCTCCGGGATCTTCTTTCCCAAG
>CAZFBE010000070.1:0-2147 GCA_964517115.1 uncultured bacterium | reverse complement strand
TTTGCGTTTGGGCTGGTGTCGGCTGGATGCTCGGCATGGAAGCAGTTGCAAACAACTGGACGTGGAATGATGCATTGATGCCATTCATCGGATGGACCCTCATCACTATGGGTCTTATGTCCAGAATCCAAAGATGCTCTAAGTAATAATGCGTATCGTGCGCATAGTGCTTTTTGCATGAATGCGCACGTACAATTTCCCTCATGAAAAATAAATACAATCCCGAAAGGAAGGACAAGTTTACGTTTGGCCTTTGGACGGTGGGCAACCCCGGAGCAGATCCTTTTGGCCTCCCCACAAGGGCAAAGGTTGACCCTGTTGAAATCGTTTATGGCTTAGCTGATTGCGGTGCATATGGGGTTAATCTCCATGACAACGACCTTGTCCCGTTTGATGCGAATGGTTCTGAAAAAAAGAAAATCATTGAATCTTTCAAAAAAGCGCTGAATGAAACTGGGCTTAAAGTCCCCATGGCAACAACCAACCTTTTTCACCATCCGGTTTTCAAGGATGGCGCTTTCACGTCCAGCAATCCTGAAATAAGGGCCTTTGCTCTCCAAAAATCAATGAAGGCAATCGAGGTTGGTGTCGACCTTGGTGCAAGCACAATTGTCTTTTGGGGCGGAAGAGAAGGTGCCGAAACAGACGCAGCCAAGGATCCGAGAGATGCCATTGGATGGTATAGGGATTCAATCAACTTCCTAAGCCATTGGGTAACTGGAAATGGTTGGGATTTGAATTTTGCACTTGAGGCAAAGCCAAATGAGCCTAGGGGTGACATCTATTACCCAACAACCGGGTCGATGCTGCATTTCATCTCCACATTGGACAAACCGGAGATGTGCGGGGTGAATCCGGAAGTTGCTCATGAAAACATGACAGGGTTGTCAATGGTTTTTGCCGTTGCGCAAGCAATGGAGTCAAACAAGCTTTTTCATATTGACCTAAACGCACAAAAAATCGGAAGATATGACCAGGATCTCCGATTTGGAAGCGAGGACCTAAAGGGAGCCTTTTTCCTTGTAAGGCTGCTTGAAGGGTGTGGTGGCTATGAAAAATACACAGGGCCAAAACACTTTGATGCACATGCATATAGGACAGAAGACCAGGATGGTGTTTGGGATTTTGCAAAAGGATGCATGAGGACATACAAAATGCTTGCAGAAAAAGCAAAATCATTCAATGATGACAGCGAAGTTCAAGACATCCTCAGAAAAAATCATGCTGACAGTTCGGGGTTTTCAAGCATCTTGTCTTACTCTCCCTCAAATGTAAAAAAGATAGAGTCAGCAGATATTGACCCTGCCCTTCTCTCTGAAGCTGGAACACGTTATGAAAAACTCGACCAAATTGCAATCGAGTACATAATGGGCGTTCGTTAACGTGTCCCTATACCTTGGTATAGATGTTGGTACACAAAGCACAAAAGCACTTGTTTTCAATGTTGAAAATAGTCAAGTTATCAGCAAGGGACAGTGCAGCTACAACCTAGATTCCAACAAGAACGGTGGGGCTGAACAGCATCCTTCTGTATGGATTGATGGGGTTAACAAAGCAGTTTTAGAAGCGCTTAAAGGAAGCGGGAATAGGTCAAAAATAAAAGGGATAGGTGTTTCTGGGCAACAACACGGCTTTGTCGCACTAGATAGCAAAAATGATGTTATTAGGCCTGCAAAACTATGGTGCGACACCGAAACAGAAAGGGAGGCAGAGCATCTTTCCAACATAGTTGGAAAAGAGATTTCAGTTCGCTTCACAGCAAGCAAAATACTTTGGATGAAAAGAAAAGAACCTGAAAATTTTTCAAGATTAGATACGGTTCTGCTCCCCCACGACTACATTAATTTCTATTTAACTGGAGAAAAAGCAATGGAGGCTGGCGACGCAAGCGGAACAGGTTTTTTTGACATCCAGAAAAGAACCTTTGATGATGATGCCATCGATGCGATTGATAGTGAGCTTCACTCAAAAATCCCATCGCTCGTAAATCAATTTGAACCAATAGGGAAAATCCGGAAAGACATTTCGGATCTTTTTGGAATCGGTCAAGATGTTATTGTTTCTCCTGGCAGTGGTGACAATATGATGAGTGCGATCGGGTCCGGAGCAATTGAGGAAGGGGTTTTTGTGATAAGCCTTGGCACAAG
>CAZFBE010000069.1:0-2218 GCA_964517115.1 uncultured bacterium | reverse complement strand
TCATGTGTTAAAACCTCCTAAGCTTCCTTGTTTTAATACAAGGGCTTTTGTTTTATTATTTTTTAAATCTTTATGAGCTTTAAGCAGGTTCATCATTGTAGATAATGGCGTCTTTTGTTAAAATCTCATTGAAAATTTAAATGGCATTATATATAAAAAAATTATGATCTCAAATAAAAAAGTAAGGATGGTTCCATTGATGGATTTTCCAGAATATGCGCATGTCCCGGGACTCACGCCTCATCCCAAAAAAAAAGGTGGGCATAGTGAATTCCTAGAAGACCCAGAGCCTGAAGCTATGAATGAAAAAAAACCATACGAATCTGTAGATTTCCTACATGCAACCGACTTGTTTAATCATGGTTTTTATTGGGAAAGCCATGTTTGGTGGGAAGGCCTTTGGCACGCTTGTGGAAGAAACGGGATCATGGGAGATTTTTTAAAGGCTTTAATTAAGCTAGGAGCTGCTGGAGTCAAGGCAAAAGCCAAAGAAGTAAAAGGTGTTACACTCCACTCCAAAAGAGCTCAGGAATTATTCCAAGAGATAATGAATCGAGGCACAGATTACTATGCAGGTTTTGCGATAAAAGACCTTTTAGACTACTCTAAGGAAATCGAAATAAGTGCAGAGAGGTATTGTCGGATTTCATCTCCAGAAGACAGTGTTTTTGACAGATATTTAATTCCTGATTCTCAATAATATACAATCAGAAATACAATGTTCGGAAAATTGCTCTTAGCACTTTTATTCTTTAGTCAAAATAACGAAATTCCCCCTTATCAAAATGTTCATAATTACCTAGATTTTTATAAAAGACTTTACACCTGCAATGACGACTTTCCGAAAGAAGATGAAAACGCCAAAGTCCTAAGAGAAGAATTTCTAAGGAAGGACAAAGACAAAAATTGCTTTCTTTCAAAAAAAGAGCTTGGCATCTTTGAACTCGGGTTCAATGAAATGGACGAAAATCAAGACACTCGAATATCTTTACATGAATTCATCTTTGAAAAAGGCCTGAGAGATGGCTTGGATCAAAACAAAGATGGGTTAATTTCACATCGAGAATGGGGAATACTTGAACAACTCCTCCCTGAAGCAATGACATTTTTCGAAATCATGGATTTTGACATGGATGAGAATATATCCTTCTATGAATACGACATCTTAAAAACAGCGGAAAGTCTAAACAATGACGATGCCCTTTCTTCCTTTCAGGCAGAATTAGCCTCACTTTATCAAACGCTATTAAAACCATCTTTTGCGAATTTAAAAAAATATGACCAGGATGCTGACGGCAAAATCCATATTGAAGAATACCTCATGAAAGGTTCCGATTTAGTTGCATTGGTCTTCAAGGGGGTAATCGATGCAATCGGTCCTAAACCATTTGAAGTTGCTTCAAGAGAAATCTTGCCGATATTAATAGCTTTAGATAAAAATGGTGACAATGAAATCGACGGCCATGAATATTCGGACTTCGCAAAAAGATGGTCTCTTGGAAGGAATAAACTTCCAGAAGAAGCTATGTTCATTCTCTTTGATAGCGATTACTCAAAAAGCCTTGAGTGGTTTGAGGTGGGAGACATTGATGGTTTCCCCTTCTTCTTTGAAACAATGGATACAAACAGGAACTTTAAACTTGAGTTCAATGAAATTCAGTCTACCTTCATGGATTTTTCAAGATATAACAGATTTAAAGAAGGTAAAATGATTTTTGATTTCAAAAAAATTGATGTGGATAATGATGGCGAATTAACATTAATCGAGAGTGGCCTATCTTTAGAAAATTTTCAAAAAATTGATATGAATAATGATGGGGGCATTTCCCCAGGAGAAACTTATGCTAAATAATAAAATACTTATCCTTGGTGTCTTTGTTTTCTTTTTAACATTTAATTTAAACTCTGTGGAGGATACAAAAATGGAAAATAATATTTCAAAAATCAAAGAAATGGCTCTTGGTGAAAATGATGCCATGAATAAATTGGCAGAATTATGCTTGGGAATCGGACACAGGCTTTCAGGAAGCAAAGGTTTGGAAGAGGCTGTTCTTTGGGGTAAAAAATCTTTTGAAGATGAAGGTATCAATGCTTTTTTACATGAAGTAATGGTTCCTCATTGGGAAAGGAATGAGGAGTCTTTGTTCTTGGTGCAACCCTATCTGAAAAAAATGAGCTTTCTCTCATTTGGTGGATCTGTAGCAACATTAAACAGTGA
>CAZFBE010000068.1:0-2272 GCA_964517115.1 uncultured bacterium | reverse complement strand
TGTCTTTTCCAGAGGGAGGGAGAAGAATCCAACAAAAGGTGAATCGTGTGGAATTTTCTATAGCGATTCATGGGAGATTGATGTAGAGGAATCAGGAACTTTTTGGCTTTCGGAAAACCCTCAAAAACCTGCATCAAAAAATTGGGATGCATCATTGCCAAGAATTACAACCTGGGCTCGCTTTATGCACAAAAAGACAGGGTTTTCGGTTTATGTTTACAACACCCATTTCGATCATTTAGGGCAAACGGCAAGAGAAAACAGCTCCAAAATAATCATCAAGCATATCTCAGCAAGAAAATACGACATTCCGGTGATATTAATTGGAGATTTCAATGCTTCAGAAACAAATGAAGCTATAAAAACTATTAAAAAGGGAATACCGCAAGGGCCAAGTTTTTTTGACCCATGGAATTTTTTAAATCCAAATTCGAAAAAAAGGGGGACATTTAATTCTTGGGAGAGTAGAAAAGATGGGGCAAAAATTGATTACATTTTTGTTTTGGAGGGAACCCAGGTTTTAGATGCGCAAATCTTGAGAGAAACATTTCAAGGGAGAAATCCTTCAGATCATTACCCAGTTACAGCGAAAGTCCTTGCGTCATCCTCTTTAGGGGATTATTAAATTACAATTTTATTGAAATGAAAATAAAACTAATGCTGTTCTTTTTATCTTTTTCCTTTTTTGGTTGTGGCAGTTCAAGCATATCATGTGGTGCATCCGCCGACCCCACGTCAGGCCAAAATCCACTAGTCGTTCAATTCACTGAAAAAGCTAGTGGAGAACTTGTATATCATTGGGATTTTGGAGACGGTACTGATTCCAGCCAAGATGACCCTAGCCATCAATATACTCTTTCAAACCCAAATAACCAAGAAACTTTTTTTGCTGTTTTGGCAGTAACCAACCTGGGCAATACAGCAGTTTGCAACCCAATAGCAATTACAGTCTTTCCAGCAAGCTAGTGCTTTTTTTCCAAATCCTCACGATCCTCATTCAAATTGGGGTCCCTGTTTTTCTTATTGGCTGGATTTTAAAGAATTGGAGAATTGACAGCAAGCTTATCTGGGCAGGGGCTGCCGCTTTCGTGGGGTCACAGATGATCCACTTGCCGTTGAATTGGTATTTGAGCAATCTAGGTTTGATTAGCGGGACGGGGGTTATTTCATTGCTTTTGTTATCTTTTACAGCTGGTTTATGTGAGGAGCCAGCTAGATATTTTGTATTGAGAAGGTGGTGGCCAAAGGCAAAAACATACAAAGAAACCATGGCTTTTGGGCTGGGGCACGGAGGCGTGGAATCTTTTATAGTTGGCTTGTTGACAATTCTTTCTGTTGCCAATTTTTGGGCAATTAAAGACATGGGTGTTATTCCAGGCCTCAGCCCCGATGAACTCAAAGCAGCAAAAGAGCAGATAGAGATAAGCCTCGCAATGCCGTCATGGGTACAGCTTGCTGGAGGCTTAGAAAGGGTTTTCACAATGGTTTTCCATCTTTCCGCATCATGCCTGGTGATGATTTCAATTGTCAAAAAGAACGCGCTTTTTCTTTGGCTTTCTGTCCTTTGGCACACTGTCTACAATTTTGCCGGATTGTCAGTCTTGGTTTTCATGGGCGGAACAAACGAGATGAACGCGATTATCTATTCTGAATTAACAATCATGGTTTTGGCAATTCCCGCCATTTACATCATCAAGAATACAAAGAAAATTTTAAGCTCCAATCAATACTGATCTTCTTTAGACTTTATCTCAGCATACACCTCAACAGACCCATCATTTTTCACCAGGAATATTGAATACGGGGTGAATCTATCACCCATCTCCATTCCAGGGCTTCCCATGGGCATCCCAGGAACCGCAAGGCCTTTTGCCCCAGCCGGGGGGTTCGTTAAGAATTCCTGGATAAATTTTGCAGGAATATGGCCTTCAAAAAAATATCCGCTTTTGCTTACCCCAGTGTGGCAGGACATAAGATCTTCTCCAATGCCAAACCTCTCCTTCACTTCGTGCAGCGAATCATAATCATGAGTTCGGGTCTTTATTTCGCTTTTTTCAAGATGAGAAACCCAAAAATTGCAACAACCGCAGGTTGGAGTCTTGTAGACATCCAGGATTATTTTTGACGTGTCTTCTTTTTGGCTGGAGTTCACGCCAAACAAGACAAGCCCAAGAGCAAGAGAAACAACCAGGTGCTTTTTGAATTTATCCATCAAGTAGAGAATTCTACATTCTCAACAATCTACAGACGGGAACGAAGGTTTTATTGAGAT
>CAZFBE010000067.1:973-2396 GCA_964517115.1 uncultured bacterium | reverse complement strand
CTTTACTCATTAGGTCATTTTGGCTTTACTTTACTAGGTTTCACCATGGCAACATGGATGCTGAAACACTATATGCCAACCCTTGAAGAATCTACATGGTTAATCCCAGCTTCTTTTGTTACTTTGGTAACCGTGATTCCAAGAATTACAGATGCCATAAATGACCCGCTGATAGCAAATTGGAGCGATAGAGCAGATACAAAATGGGGAAGAAGGTACCCATTCATGTTTTTCTCAATAATCCCTTTGATCTTGACGTTCAATCTAATATGGGCAAACCCCTCAGGAAGCATCCATTCAGAAGAAAATGCTTGGTGGTGGTTCGGAATGCAGGTCTTATTTTTTGTATTTTCAACATGTTATGTAGTTCCATACCTTTCACTTATGCCTGAAATTTCAAAACCAGGCGAAGAAAGGTTGAAAATATCTACATACCAGGGAGTTGCAAGGCTTTTTGGAATGCTTGCTTGTCCAATAATCATTAAAATATTTCAACCTGAATACGGATTGCCTGGAACGGTCAAAATCATCTCTTTTATAGCAATGTTTTTTTTGATCACCCCATTCTTCAGTCCTTTCAAGGTAAAAAAAAACTACAACAAAGAAGAGAAACCGAGACTGTTCAGCTCAATGGCAGGAGCAATCAAAAGTAAGCCTTTTGTTATATTCCTATCAACACATTTTATTTATCTAATATCCGTAATGGTTGCATTAACAACAATAACATACGTTCCAGCGAATATGGGCATTCCTCAAGAAATGCAAATAAGTTTTTCTGCAATACTCCATTCCATAACATTAATCACAGCAATCATTGTCACAAAAGTGTATTGGCTAAATAAAAAAACAAAAAACAAAATCCAACTTAAAAAATCATTTATTGTCTCTTTGCTGGTTTTTGGATTGCCAATGTCAATCATCACATTCTCCCAATCACAAGAATTGGCAATCGTCTTGATGCTTGTTGCAGGTTTTGGACTAAGCGGCTTGTTTGTTGTTCCTTATGCCTTTCTTGCAGATATAGTCCAATCAGAAAACATAAGAACGAACGAGAATAAAGAATGTATTTTTTATGGGATTCAAGGACTTGTTCTTAAAAGCTGTTATGGGCTAGGTCCTTTTATTGTTTTGTATCTTCAAAACCTCTTTCCTGAGCAAGGGCTGAAAATGATAGGTGTTTTTATAATTATTTTTTCTATAATTTCAACAAGCATATTTTTAAAATATCCGGAAAAAGAAATCAAAAAAACAATCAGAAACCACCAAGTTTAAAAAGATTCCCAGCTGTCGGCTTCATTCTTTTCTTCCTTTTTTACAGGGGTTTTCCTGGTCGTTGTTTTTGAAGGGGTGCCTGTTGTCTTTACAACCTTCCTGGTCGTTGTTTTTGAAGGGGTGCCTGTTGTCTTTACAACCTTCCTGGTCG
>CAZFBE010000067.1:0-873 GCA_964517115.1 uncultured bacterium | reverse complement strand
TTGTTTTTGAATCAATCTCTTTAACCTGGTTTGGCAATTTACCTATTTTTTTAAAAACCAAATTCAACCTTGGCAAAAGATATTCAAGAGCATTGTCCTCTGCTTCCTTCTTCGAAAAACCCCTACCACTACCAACTTTTTTTCCAATTAAAAAAATATCTGCACGAAACTTGTTTCGAGGTATTTTTGCATACTTGTAAACGGGATCTTCAGAAAGTTCCTTTGCTGAGATTTCTTGAAGCATTGACTTCAATGGTTTGAAAGATCTTTCTCTCACCATCTTTATAGTGATGTCAGTAAACAGCTCAGAAATGACTTTTTCAACACTCTTGATTCCAGAATGCAAAAAGAGAGCCCCAAGAAAAGATTCAAAAGAATCGGGCAGAAAGGATTTCAGCCTAGCCTTCGTTGCACCTTTTGAAACAGTCTTAAATCCGATATCTTCAGCAATTGAACCAATTGAAGATCCAGAAACTATATTGCCCTTAACGCTTGACAAAACACCCTCATCTTCATCTGGAAAATTCTCATGTAACAGTTTTGTTATGCAAAACTGAAGACAAGAATCTCCTAAAAATTCAAGTCTTTCTGAATGTTTTATTTGCTCATAAGAAGGAATTGGAGACCTTTGAAAGCCCTCTATTGCAGAGCAAAACGGTTTTAAAAAACTTCTAGGGAACCCAAACCTACTACTTAAATCATTAAATAGGCTCCCTAGCTCATCGCTAGGATTCATTTGTTTCTAAGATATCTTTTCTAAGATTACTTCAACGAGAGCACCTACGGAAGCATCCATAAGTTGTTCTTGCTCCTCATCATCAAATGTAAAATCAAACTCTTCTTCAACAGCCATTGTCAATTCATACATTTCTA
>CAZFBE010000066.1:0-2453 GCA_964517115.1 uncultured bacterium | reverse complement strand
GTCCAATAACCTTTCCCTGCATGTCTAAAAGATCTCCGGGATCTTCTTTCCCAAGAAATTTCGTCAAACCCTCTGGTGCAAAACACAAATCTTGACTTTCTGGAGTATCAGCAGTTGGCAACCCACCTTCCAAAGCCTCTTTCCTAACAACAGCTTTATCTTCAACATCTCCTAAAGGAAAAACTATCTCTCTTAGGGATTCTTTTGATGTTGGCCACAGGAAATAACTCTGATCTTTTTCTTCTGAATCTGCTTCATGCATCTCGTATGAATTTTCATTTTTGAAAATTTTTGAATAATGCCCTGTTGCCAAAGCTTGAGCGCCCATCCGTTTAGTCTGATTGAGCAATTCTTCAAATTTAACTTTTCTATTACATTCGACACAAGGATTTGGAGTCAACCCATTATTTAAATTATCGAGAGCATGATCAATAACATTCTTTTTAAAAGATTCTGAATAATTTACTGCCATAAAAGGTATTTTCAATTCATCTGCAACCCGCCTTGCAGTTTGTCCAGTCCTGATGTTGCAACAAGAAGAACCATCTCCTTCAGTCAACCTCATAAAAAGACCTATAACATCATGTCCTTGCTTAACTAGCCTCTGTGCTGCTACACTGCTGTCAACGCCTCCAGATAATGCAGCTACTATTTTCAAAATTACAAAAGAGCAGAATTTATCTTATCTGTCCATTCATTAACAAAGTTTGGGGTAAAGCCTGAAGATCTCTCTACAGGTTCACCATCTTTAAATAAAATAAAAGTCGGAATACTCATAACTCCATAATCTGCAGCGATTGAAGGGTTTTCGTCTATATTGACCTTAACAACCTTTGCTGAATCCCCAACACCTTCAGATAATTTGTCAACATAAGGGGCAGCAGCTTTACATGGACCGCACCACTCAGCCCAGAAGTCAACCAGCGTTAAACCCTCTTTTATATTTTCTGAAAAATTGTCTTTATTAAGTTCAATTGTCATTTTTTCCTCCCCTTGTAACTGATGAAAAATATTCTAATGTTCTAATTGTGAAAACGAATAAAAAATATTTTTATTTTCATTGATTTTCATTTTTGTAAAATCTTACATTTAAATACTTACACCTTGTAGTCCTGTTTCGATATCTGTGTTTTTTAGATTTTTCCTGAATACAGTCACTGTACATTTTAAATTTCAAAAAATACAAAAACCGATTTGCTTTTTCTTTATCAAAAGAAAGATCTTCATTTATCAAGTGAACAACCTCTTCTAGATTGTTTGCTTTGTGATTTATTTTTTCAAACTGATAAAAAGCCTCTCCAACTATCAGTACAGGAACTCCCCAAGCCATTGCCTGAAGCCCAACACCGGAATTTATAGTAAGAACCTTGTCTGCTGCTTCAAGACAATCTTTGTAATGCAAATCATCAACAACAATTAGATTTTTTTCAGAACTCATCCTCGTCGTTGAAGATTTTGGGTTTTTTGATATTGGATGATTCTTTACCAAAAAAACAATATCAGGACATGCTTTAGCAACATTTTTCACAACTTTTTGAAACTCCTCAACCCCTTTTGCCCAATCACTCCAAAGAGTTATTACTTTGTCTTGTGCAAGTTGCATTGGAACAAAAACAACATACTTCCCTTCAAGAGACAGTGTTTTAGAAAATTCCTCGACCCTCATACGATGGCTTTCTTGAAATTCCAAAGAGTCATTGCCATACCTGAGCTGATTGACATATTGGTCAATTTCTTTTTTTTCACGATCCGATAAAGAATGATTCCAGTTTTCCTCACCATAAGAAGGAGAATCTATTAACCAGCCTCCCGAATCAATAACAACAGTATTTGGCAAAGCGCCTCTTTCAACAAAATAGGCGGGAAGATTGTTTCTTTTATAGTGTTCCCAAATCAGCCTGCCTTCTTTCCTGCCGGTAGGCTGCCATGCTATAAAGGCTTTCCCTGAGTTCTTTACAAGATTAACATTGTAAGAAATCTGAATATTAACAAAAGAACGCAATCCCAAAATAAATTTGTTTCTTGTATTTGTAATGAAAGACTGGTTTATTTTTGTCTTTTTGCTAAAAGATTTTAAAAATTCAAACACTGTTAATGAAAAACATTGTAATAGTCTAAAGAGTAAAACTAAACCTAGAATTGTTTCGTGAATAAAAAACGTTTCATCTACATGTTGATTTTTATTTTCATGTTTGCTTGGATCGACAAGCTAGGCAAAGAAAGAACTGAATCACTTTTTGAATCTACAGGGGAGCCCAGAAGGATTTATGAATCAAAAATATCAATATGGGATAAAGATAAAAAAATAGCAAGACTTATTGCAAACAATCTAGAAGAAATGCAAGAAAACAGCTGGTTGATTTCAGATATACAAGAAGCTCTTTTCTATCGAAATTACGAACCTTATGTTGAAGTTGAAGCAAAATCAGCAAAATATAACGACCTGATGGAGA
>CAZFBE010000065.1:0-2579 GCA_964517115.1 uncultured bacterium | reverse complement strand
TCAAATGATTCAACTGGAGATTTTGTCTTCATTGAGATGAATGCTGAAGAGGTCTCTGGCTTTGAATGCAAGATTGATGGCGGCAACTGGGATGCTTGTGATAGCCCTTATTCAACAGCAACACTTGAAGACGGTCCACATTCATTTGAAGTTAGGGCCATAGATCTTGCCGGAAACATTGACTCATCACCAGCAGCTCATGCTTGGACAATTGACACACAAGCACCACAGACAGACATAACAAGCGGACCTTTATCACCTACAACAGAAACAACGGCTAATTTTGTTTTTGAGAGCAATGAAGGCAACAGTACATTTAGGTGCTCTCTTGATTCAGCAGCTTGGGAACCATGCACAAGCCCAAAGGACTATGACAACCTTGAGCAGGGAAGCCATATTTTCCGAGTAATGGCAAGTGACCTTGCTGGAAATGAAGATTCAACTCCATCTGAGTGGAATTGGATTATTGACATTGAAGCTCCTGAAACAACAATAGACTCAAGCCCAGGATTATTGACAAACTCAGATTCTGGAACATTTGAATTCAGCTCAGATGAGGGAAATGCAACTTTCGAGTGCAAGCTTGATTCAGCAGCTTGGGAATCATGCACAAGCCCAAGAACCTACACATCCTTGACGGATGGAATGTATTCTTTCTTGGTCAGGAGCAGTGATGATCTGGGTAACACAGACCCAACTCCAGCAGAATGGAATTGGACAGTCGACATAACAAACCCCGAAACAACAATTGTCAGTGGGCCCGATAATCCAACATCTGAAACAAGTGCTCTTTTTGAATTCAGTTCAAATGAGGCTAATAGCACATTCCAATGCAAGCTTGATTCAGCAGCTTGGGAATCATGCACAAGCCCAAAAACATATCCCGGATTGTCTTTTGAGAATCATTCATTTGCTGTAAAGGCGACTGATGAAGCCGGAAATGAAGAATCAACTGAAGAAACCTGGGACTGGTTGATAGAGGCACAAGCAGATGTGAGCATTGATAGCGGCCCTAGTGAGGGAGAAGAAATTCATGACAACCTTGCCACATTTGAATTCAGCAGCTCAAACCAGGATGCAAGCTTTGAATGCCAGGACACAAACAACATGTCCTGGACATCTTGCGGTGACAATGGTAGTGGATCTTATACAACCTCTTCACTGGAAGATGGCAATCATGTTTTCAATGTGAGAGCTGTTGTCAATGGTTCTCCTTCTGGAACTGATGGTAGAAACTTTATAGTTGATGCTGTTGATGACATATTCATCAGCCATGAAAACCCTATTGAAGAAACAACAATAGATTTGCCGCCTGGAGGAATAGACAAACAGCCTATCTTCAGGTTTGGATACGAAAAGATAGATGGGCCTCCAGGTGATGATAATTATTTGAACCAAGTCACATTGAAGGCTTCAGGAACTGGAAATGATGAAATAGACATTTCAAAGGTAGAGATTTGGCTTGACATGGATCAAAATGGACAACCTGACAACCCTCAGAACAATCTAGGCGAGAGTGTCTTCATGAGTGATAATGGGTCTTTGACAATCAGCTTAGTCAACCATACAAATGACGTAAGCTTTAATTCAAAGGTTTTCTACCTTGTTACTTACGATTTTTATGGAGAAGACAACAGCGCTTCAAACCCATTCAATATCGAAACTCTCTTGGCATTCATGTTCATGGGTGTTGTTTTCAGCAGAAAGAAGAGGATTGCCGGAATGCTTATGGTTCTGTTTTTTGTTACGTCTTGTGGCGGTGGCGGTGGTGGGGGAAACCAAAAGACAAATCACACTTACAGTGTAAGTATTGAAAACCATTCAGATGTTTCCTCTAATGAAGATAGTCTTATCCAGCTTGAAAGCAGTCCGATTACAAGCAATGAAACAACCATTAGAAAGTAATGACAAACGATGAAGAACCTCACAATCTTCTCTTTCCTTTTTTTATCCTCATGCGGATCAAATCCAGTTCCGTATGTTTCTTTAAGTGATGAAGAAGCATCCCTTCCTTATTATTCAGAAGAAGAAGAAATAATATCTCACATGGCTTATACATTAAGCTACAGCGAGGAACATGAGCAAGCATTCTGGGTTGCCTACACATTGACTTCTGAACAAGCATCCGCAGACATGGAAAGAACAGATGATTACAGGGCAGACCCAGCGGTGGAAAATGGGTCAGCTTCATTGGCTGACTACAGTGGATCTGGATATGACAGAGGCCATCTTGCTCCAGCAGGAGATATGGAATGGGATCAAACAGCAATGAGCGAATCATTCTTCCTGTCAAACATGTCCCCACAGCTGGCATCTTTCAATAGATATATATGGAAAGACCTTGAAGCTGATGTAAGGGATTCTGCAAAAACAAATGGAAAGATCCATATAGTTACAGGCCCAATATTCGGCGAGAACTATCCGCCCTTGGCAACAATAGGGGAAAACAATGTTTCCGTTCCCTCCCATTACTACAAGGTCATACTTGATTACACGCAGCCAAGCATAAAGGGTATCGGGTTTATTCTTCCAAATGAAAGTTCAGATGAAGCATTGTCAACTTTTGCAAAAACAATTGA
>CAZFBE010000064.1:0-2709 GCA_964517115.1 uncultured bacterium | reverse complement strand
AGCAAAAACAACTGTTCTGTTTTCAATAAGAATACCAAGAATTTTACTTGGCCTTATTGTTGGAGGAACTTTAGCAGTTTGTGGAGCTTGCCTGCAGGGCCTTTTCAGAAATCCTTTGGCTGACCCAGGCTTAATAGGAGTCTCTGCAGGAGCTTCTCTTGGTGCAATAATTGGCATATATTTCAATACTTTTTTCTCTAAGATAAACACGATTCAGAGCTCTTTCTTGATCTCTATTTTGGCTTTTGTTTTTGGTTTAATAATTTCGGTTTTGATATTCAGGATATCCACAAAAAACGGGAAACCCTCTGTTGCGAAAATGCTTTTATGTGGGATAGCCGCAAATTCTTTAGTTGGAGCAATAATTGGATTTTTTACCTACATGTCTTCTGATTCAAAATTAAGAGAAATTGCGATGTGGGGCATGGGCAACCTTGGAGAAGCAACATGGGAGAAACTGGCAATATGTTTTTTCGTATGTGTATTTTCCTACTTCATACTTTTTAAACAAGGGTCGCCTCTGAATGCTTTTGTCTTGGGAGAATCAGAAGCTTTAAGCCTTGGGGTGAATACAAACATCTTGAAGAAAAATATTGTAATTTTTACAGCACTTGCTGTTGCAGTATGCATATCATTTGCAGGGCCAATAGGCTTTATTGGACTTGTGATCCCTCATGTTATCAGGATGTTAATTGGGCCAGACAACAAAATGCTTATTCCCTTTTCTTTCCTTCTTGGAGCATCTCTCTTAACACTTGCTGACCTCGTTTCAAGAACAATTGCAATTCCGTCTGAAATTCCTATAGGAATTATCACCTCGATTGTTGGAGCTCCAATATTTCTCTATCTGCTAGTGAAAGAAAAAGAGAGGATTTTCCAATGAGTTGCGAATTCAAGAACATCTCTTTTTCGTATCCTGGAAAAAAAGTTTTAAAAAAAATAAACTTAAAAATAGAACCTGGAGAGATTACCACAATACTGGGACCCAATGGTTCCGGAAAAACAACACTCATTAAAACTCTTCAAAACAATAAAACTGATTCTGGTGAGATTTTGATTGATGGAAAAGATGTAAATGATTTTTCCGTTGAGCAAATTGCTCAAAGAAGGGCGATACTTTCGCAGAAAACAGATTTAGCATTCAGCTTTTCAGTCAGTCAAATAATAAGAATGGGCAGATTCCCTTACACGGATGGCGAAGAAGAAAAGCTTGTTGATGAAATGCTGGGGATTTTTGGCTTAAGCCAACTTAAGGATTCAAGTTATTTAAAACTGTCTGGTGGAGAGCAGCAAAGAGTAAATATCGCGAGATCTGTTGTTCAAATCTGGGATGCAACAAAGAATAAAAAAAAATATTTGCTAATGGATGAACCGACATCCTCTTTAGATGTTCAGTTCCAAGTGCAGCTAATAAAAACCTTGGAGAAAATAAAGAAAAAAAACATCGGTGTATTGCTGGTACTTCATGATATCAATCTAGCATTATCGGTATCAGACAAAATTGTATTGTTGTCAAACGGAAAAATCCATCAAAAATTTACTAAACCGTTTTCAGAAAATGCAATCTTGCAAGATATCGAAAATGTTTTTAAAACAAAATTTGAGATAAGCAAAAGGGAAAAAGGTATAACTTTAAACCCATTTTTTTCAGATGATTAAATTGAATACAGGGGGTCGAAACCCCCTGTATCTTTAGAAAATAGTTCTTTAGAACTTAAGTGCGAAGCACAAGCTAGTAGTGTCTTCTGTTGTGCCATTTGTATCATCAGATTCGAAAGCAAATGCGGCATGAACTGAATCATTGATCTTTGTCTGAATCCCCATGACCATGTTGCTAACCTCGTCAGCATCTGTTGTATCTTTGCTTCTTACAAACAAAGTTACACCGTCTGTCATAGCAACGGAAATATCAAACCAAGTACCTTCTCTTGTTGTTGTAACAACAGAACCAGTGCTTGAATCATCAATCTCACCATCAGCAAAACCGAAACCGAAAGAAAATGACCCTGATTTGTATCCAAGATGTCCCAGCATCATTGCTGAATTGTCATCATCTGCACCTGTAGAACCTGATTCTGACAACAAGCTAAATGTCATTGAGTCTGAAAGTTCATGTTGCATAAAGATGCCTATGAAGCCATCCTCACCCTCAGCAGACTTTCCGTTCTCTCCACTTGTCATGTAAATTTTCATGCCTTTATTGAAGAGCCAATCAGTTTGAAGCTGTAATCCCATGTCCTGGGAAGCCATCCACTTTTCAGAGTCAGGAACAGATTTGTAAATAAATCTTCTTCCGCTGAATTTGTCTTCCATGCTGTTCCATGGTTTTCCAAATTGACCAAAAGTCAATTTACCCATGCTTGTTTTTGTTGTTACATAAGCATATTTCACATATGGATCCATGTAGCTTCGATCTGAGTATTTGCCATCAAGAGTAAGCCTGTAGCTTGTATTCTCTCCAGCATTGCCTTTGAAGTTTATCCTGCCCCTCCATAGGTCCCATTCAGTTCCAGCGTCAGCCATGTCCATCCTGAAGAATATCTCACCGCTTGCTGCTGGTGCTGCATTTAGATTTATTGGCATAACTGCCAAGATTGCTAGAATTGCTAACAATTTTTTCATAATTTTAAAAACCTCCTTAAGTTTTTTATCTTTTAAATGGAATTTTAAATTTTCCAATATTACTGACTGTTTAAAAAAAGTAAAAAT
>CAZFBE010000063.1:0-2759 GCA_964517115.1 uncultured bacterium | reverse complement strand
GACAAAAAAATGCAATGTTCAAATCAAGATATCACTTGAGCATCTTGAACCATACGTTCGAATCAAGACAACTTTTGACAACCAGGTTGAAGATCACAGGTTAAGGGCTGGTTTTGGGATGCCTGAGACAAAAAGTGTTTTTTCGGACGGGCATTTTTACACAAACGAAAGACCTCTTGCTTTTCCTGATGGCGAAGACTGGGCTCAGCCTCCAATAAAAACATACCCACAGCAGGATTTCTCATTCTGTTCTGATGGAGAGAATGGTCTGGCGGTTTTTTCGAAAGGGTTACACGAAATTGAAATGAAGGATGGAAGGCTTTGGCTAACACTTTTGAGAGCTGTCGGGTGGCTTTCTAGAGATGATTTTGAATCACGCAAGAATAATAATGCTGGGCCAACAATCTATACTCCTGATGCGCAATGCAAAGGTTTAAATTCTTACGAGTATGCGCTCTACCCATTTACAGGAGATTGGGTTGATGCGCGTGTTAAACATTGGGCAACACGCTACAAAACACCAATTAAATCAATACAAGGAGTTGAGGACAATTCCATTTCGGATAATTGGTTATTGGAGAAAAATAATGATGCAGTTGCCATTACGGCAATCAAGAAGCATGAAAGCAGGGATACGATGATTGTCAGGATGGTCAACCTTACAGGAAGGAATGTTGTTGAAAAGATTCAAACTTCAAAGAAGATCCAAGCATGCTGGAAGGTGAATCTTCTTGAGTCAAAAAGGGTCAGGGTTGACAATAGGCCGGATTGTTTTGAGGCAGATTTAAAACCTTATGAAATAGGTACTTTTGAGGTTGGTTTCTAAAAATGAGAATTAAATTTCCTATACTTGTATTTTTTGTTTTAGCAATGTCCGGACAAAGAGGAATCGTTGTTGCTGACAACCAGGTAGCTGTTGACAAAGGGGCACAGGTTTTGCAGAATGGGAATGCTTTTGATGCCGCTGTAACAACAGCACTTGTGCTTGGCATCACACATCCTCAAAGCAGTGGGATTGGGGGAGGGGGTTTTGCGGTTTTCAAAAGTGGGGACAGTGTAAATTCTATTGATTTTAGGGAAATGGCTCCAGGAAGCTTCCACCCAGATGTTTTCCTTGGGGGAAAAAGTTCAAAAACAGGAGCATGGGCTGTTGGGGTTCCAGGAGAATTAGCAGGATTATTTGAACTTCACAAAGGGCGAGGCTTGCTTCCATGGGAAGAAGTTGTTTCCCCGGCGACCAAACTTGCAGAAGAAGGCTTTGTTGTTGGTTCAGTTCTTGCAAATGCAATCAGATTAAATTCACAATCAATCATGGATGATGAGGGTTTGAGGTCAATATTTGCCCCGAATGGGGAGTTGCTGAAGGAGGGAGACATCTGCAAACGGCCAAACCTTGCAAAAACATTGAAAAAACTAGAGTCTGGTTTAGCTGATTTTTACGGGTGGGATACTGCAGAGAGGACTGTTTCTTTTCTTAACTCCAAATCAGGTGATTTTGATTTAGCTGATCTCGAGTCTTATGAAACGAAATATAGGGAACCGATAAAAGGGGATTATCACGGTTTTCAAATTTACAGCATGCCCCCTCCGTCATCAGGAGGCATTGCAATACTTGAGATGCTCGGGATATTTGAGTCCTCAGGGCTGGTTTTTGATGAAAGTTTGAATTCAACGAGAACTTTCATTCATGCTATGACACATGCTTTTGCTGACAGAGCGGCGTACGGGGGAGACCCTGATTTTTCCAACATTCCAACTGACAGGCTCTTGAATAGAGGTTTGCATAAAACATTGTTAATATGGTCCCCAAGAGAAGGGCCTCAACCTACCCAAGAATCAGGGCTTGCGTCAATAAGAGGGGAGTTGCCAATTTCGAATCAAAATGATGATAATGGCACGACTCATTTTTCAATATTGGATAAGTTCGGGAATGCCGTAGCATTAACCTCAACAATCAATTTAGCATTTGGGTCCAAGATGATGGATCCAGAAACAGGGATAATTTTCAACAATGAAATGGATGATTTTGCAGCAAGGCCAGGGGTGCCAAATGCCTTTGGGCTGATTCAAGGAGAATCAAATGCTCCAGATGCAAAAAAAAGACCTCTTTCCTCAATGTCACCAACAATAGTCATGGAAGGTGAAGATGTCTATCTTGCACTGGGGGCTTCTGGCGGCCCAAGGATTATTACCGGGACAATACAAACTCTTTTAAGGATACTGGATGGAGGGATGAGCCCAGAAGATGCAATTGCTATTCCGAGGACTCACCACCAATGGCTTCCTACAACAGTTTGGTATGAGCGCAACTTCTCTCCAGACATCATCAAAGACCTTGAACAAGAGGGGTTTGTTTTCAAGATCGGATCAAGCGGTGTTGTGCAGGTTGCAATGTTTAGCGATGAAGGGTTTCAAGGGGCTTCAGACCCAAGAAAAGGAGCCTTTGTGCAGGTTGGACCAGTAACAGAATAATGCCCATTCTTTTTTTACTTGCAGTGATGTTTGGTTTTACCGCAGGAGAAGAGGTTAATATCATGTCTTTCAATATACGCTATGGTGCTGCAAATGATGGCATAAATTCTTGGGAGAATAGAAAAGAATTTGTTTACGAAACAATAAAAAGAGAAAAATATGATTTTATTGGAGTCCAGGAAGCTTTAGGTTTTCAGATCGAATTCATCAAAGAAAAAATGGATGGATACCATGTCTTTTCCAGAGGGAGGGAGAAGAATCCAACAAAAGGTGAATCGTGTGGAATT
>CAZFBE010000062.1:0-2817 GCA_964517115.1 uncultured bacterium | reverse complement strand
TTATTAAAGAGTCAGGAAAAAAGAAAAAGAAAAAGGAGAAAAAATCATGAGTTTTGATTCAGAGAATTTTGAAATTGGAATGGGTGTTGTACATCCAGTCCATGGTGCGGGGGTAATAAAAAATATAGAGGAGATGAGAGTGCCAGGAGGAAAAATTAGAAGATATTTACAGGTTAGCCTTTTTCAAAAAGGCCTAACAATAAAAATTCCTGCAGAAGGAGACTTGGCTATTAGACATTTAGCAAATGATCATCATTTAGAAGAATGTCTCAGGGTGCTAAAGAGTCCTCCAACTGCATTGAAGCAAAGGTGGAATAGAGACCATTCTGAAAATTTAAAAAAGATCAAGAGTGGAGATCTTTCATTGGTTGCTGAGGTTGCAAGAGACCTTTTAGCAAGACATAATGACGATCACAGCAGGTTATCAATACTAGATCAGAAATTACTTTCTGACGTTTGTGAACAGATAAGAGGTGAAGTTGAATGTTACATGGGTATTCGTGGAGGAAAAAAAGAAATTGTTGACTCCCATATGACGGATGTTTGCAACAAGGTTCTTAACCTAATCGATTTTTCGTAGTGTGTTTTAGCGAAGTTTTTATTTTTACTTTACTTAATAAAACTTGCTATTGACTTAAAGTTTTGAAAAGATTGTCGATTTTCTTTTACCTTTTGATAGGTTTGCTTGTTGGGGTAAAGGCTACACCTTACCTTTTAAGCTCTTTTGAGGTTAAGCAAACTGCTGCTTTAACAAATGGCATAATTGTTGCAATAACAATTCTTTTTGGATACTTGTCTACACCCTTAACTGAAGCTTTTAGGAAATTCAATAGCGACTTTATTGCACAGATTTCTTCAAGAAGGCCTTCTGAAGTTATTTCAGGAATTGTTGGACTTGTTGCAGGGTTGATTATTTTTTATTTACTCCTGTCTTCACTTCACCTTTCAGCTCCATGGCTTTTAAGTGGCGAGACATCAAGCATGTCCATCACTTACCTCGGGGGATTCTTGATACTTTATCTCTGTGTGTTGACGATGGTTGCAGCTGATCCACTTTCAAGTCTTATCAAAAGTGGACCAAGGCAAGTTGGGAAAGCAAAAATCATTGACTCGAATGTTTTGATAGACAAGAGAATTCATATGGTTTTAAATTCTGGTTTTTTGGAAGGCCCTATACTTATACCCAATTCCGTAATAGAAGAAATTCACCAACTTTCAGATAACAGCAATCCTGAGAAAAGAACAAGAGGCAAAAGGGGTCTGGAATGCCTTAATGATTTATTGAATGATAAGAAGTTATCTGTAAGGGTTCTTGAAGAGAAACTTCAAAATAAATCTGATACAGATTCTCATCTCGTTTTTCTTGCCGAGGTTATAAAGGCAGACTTGATTACAAATGATTTGAATTTAAACCATGTTGCAAAAATGAAAGGTGTCAATGTTTTAAACCTTAATGAATTGGCAATATCTCTGAAGCCGCATTTTGCTACAGGTGAAAGATTTGAATTAAAGGTAACGAGAGAGGGTAATGAGAAAGGGCAGGGTGTAGGGCATCTTCCAGATGGAACAATGGTTGTTGTTGAAGGTGGAACAAAGCATCTTGGAAAGAAGATTGATGTTATAGCAAAATCTGTACTACAGACGGAGGCAGGCCAAATTGTTTTCGCAAGACCAGCTTAGTGTTGATCTGGTAATAGTTGCTGGAGGAAAAGGGGCAAGGTTTGGCGTTCCAAAAACACTTTTAAAAATCAAAAACAAAACCTTGATCAAGCACTCTGTTGATTTTTTTGGACAGGATTGGAAAACAATTACGGTTGTGTCACACTCTTCAAACATTCAAGAGCTAACCCAGATTCTTAATAAAAAAATACAAATTGTTTCTGGAGGTCAAACAAGATCTGAATCGGTAAGAAAAGGTGTTTTGCAAGGTTCAGGTGATTTTGTTGTGGTCCATGATGTTGCAAGGCCTTTTCCTCCAAAAGACTCAATACAGAAACTTTTAGAAGCAACCTCAGAGGATTATGATGCAGCATCTTTTGTAAGGCCTATATCAAGTTCTGTTTGTTATATAGGAGAAGAAATAAAAAATACGTCAAGAGAAAATCTTTTTGAAATTCAAACGCCTCAAATATTTAGAAGGAATTTACTTCTGGATTTGATGGGTGATGAAGTTACAGAAGAAACTTCTTTATTTTTGAATTCTGGACATAAGGTTAAAATGATTAAAACCAATGAGCCAAATCCTAAAATTACATGGAAAGAAGATTTGGAGTTGATTGATGGATAAGGGAATTCGAATAGGTCATGGCTGGGATAGGCACGCTTTAGAAAAGGGTAAGCCCCTATTTTTAATGGGTGTAAAGATTGATTCTGAGAAAGGCCCTATTTCTCATAGTGATGGAGATGTTGTTTCTCATGTTGTAAGCGATGCTATTCTTGGCGCTGCTTCATTGGGGGATATAGGGAAGCTTTTTCCTGACAATGAAACTTGGACAGAAGGAATCAGTGGTATGGATTTATTGAAAAAAACTCTCGATTTTGTTAATCAGAAAAATCCAATCTCAATAATTCAGGTTGATGTTATTGTGAAGCTGGAAGAGCCAAGGCTGTCTCCTTATCTTGGAATAATTGAAGAGAACCTATCAGTAATTTTGAATACAAAGAATGTAAGAGTTACAGCAAGGCATGGTGAAGGGGTAGGGGCTATTGGAAGAAAAGAATGCATAGACGCAACTGCTGTAGTCTTGATTTCAAATCTTGACAATGTTTAATGAAAATCTAGAATACCTTCTATGGCTACTGAAAAACAAATTGGAT
>CAZFBE010000061.1:0-2855 GCA_964517115.1 uncultured bacterium | reverse complement strand
TTAGGTTGGAGTTGCGTTAACCAAGTATCTTCAGTTGAAGAAATTTCTGAAAATCCAACAGTTGTATTTAATTTTGGAAACAATAAATCAAAAGCAAAAATTACTGGATCTTGTGTTTTGAGTGTTTATAAAACTGTTGCTGAACCCAGGATACCTGATGTAATGGCAGTTTTATCAGCTCCACAGCCTGAAAAGCTCACTGTTGCTGATTTGAATATTTCTGAAAAAATTCTTGACTCTAAAGGAAGGTCTGAAGTTCTTAAAGTTGAAAATGTAAAGAAGGAAAGGAAAAATAAGATTTGGGAAGGGCTGGATTCTTTTTCTGAATTTTTAGATGCCTTGAAAAAGGAAGGTTTTTAATGAAGGTTTTTTTATTAGCACATAGCCATAATGAAATGCATCTTTTTAGCAATCTTTCAAATTGTATTTCTGCCGATGGTGCTATCTGGATTGGAGAAAAAAAAGATTGGAGTCTTTTGGGTGTTGATAATTTAATACACATCAACACAAAGGACTCTTTGTCTGCTGGAAAAGCTTTAGCAAAGCATTTTGAAGGTGAAAAGGTGGTAGTTGTTGGCCTTGAAGATTTGTTTAGCGGCGAGGTTCTTTCTTCATTTTCAAGCAATTCTTTACAAGGTTTAGTTTGGGGTTGCCATGGTTTTTCAAGAGAAGGTGATTTTGCTTCTTTGGAAAAGTATGGTTTTGGAGGAAAGGTTTTATATAGTTCCAAATTGTCATCTGGGTCTGTTCAATTTAATTCAAAATTTTTGAATTCTGAAAACTCGAACCCAAAAGACCCTTCTGTTGTTTCTTTGGAGTGCGAAAATAACCATTCTTTTGAATTTGTAGAATTTGACAGCATTCCCAGCAAGGATAAAGATATTTCTTCTTCTGAGGTTATCATTTCTGGCGGAAGGGGGATACAAGGCCCTGAAGGTTTTGAATCTTTAAAAACTCTTGCTAAGAAACTGGATGCTGCAATAGGTGCTTCAAGAGCTGTTGTCGATATGGGTTGGATTGATTATTCCCACCAGGTTGGCCAAACGGGAAAGTCTGTAACACCTAAACTTTATATTGCGTTTGGTATATCAGGTGCCGTTCAACATAGAGCCGGAATGCAGAATTCTTCCGTTATAGTTGCAATAAATACTGATAGAAATGCTCCAATATTTGACATATGTGATTATGGAATTGTTGCTGACTGGAAAGAAGTGCTTGAAAAATGGGTTAGTTCTTAAGATTTTCTAGATCTGTCTCTTTTCAGTTGTTCTTTTTTTTCTTTTTCCACCTCTTTTCCAACATCTTTTTCGAAATCCGATGAGAAAGGTTTAAATAGGTTGATTATTTTTTTAAAGAAATTTTTCATACTAGAGGTTTTTGTTTTTTATTGGGTCTCTTTCTCCTTTGATTGCAGGAATATCTGGTTTCCCTGTTGGAAGGAGAGGAATTTCTTCAAGAACTTCTATTTCTTTTGGCATCTTGTATGTTGCTAGTAATTTGCCTTGATTAAGGAAGGAGATGATTTTCTTTTTGATATCTTGATTGTTTTTTTTGTCTTCTAGTTCTATAAATGCCTTTACTTTTTCTCCGGTTTTTTTGTCTGGAATTCCAATGGCTACAACTGATTTAACCTCTGGGTGCTTTGTAACAACATCTTCAATTTCTGCTGGATAAACATTTTCTCCAGCAACAATTATCATGTGCTTTGCTCTTCCGCATATGGTCAGGTTTCCTTCTTTGTCAAATTTACCTATATCACCTGTCCGATACCAATTGTCAATTAGCACCTCTTTTGTTTCTTTTTCTTTGCCATGGTAACCTTTGAATATATTTGGTCCCTGTACCCATATTTCACCTTCAATATTTGCTTCTGGCTTTAAGAACTTCTCACTCTCGGGACTTGTTGAAGTCGTTATCTTTTCACCTTTTTCATTTCTAAGTTGAATTTTTACGCTAGGAAAAACAATACCGCATGTGCCAAAGGCTGGGTCTTTTCCAGGCCTGTTGAAAGATATGACAGGGCTAGCTTCACTTGCTCCGTAACCTTCATATATTGGAATTTTTGTTATTTTTTGGAATTTTTCAATGATTTCTCCAGGCAAAGGAGCCCCTCCTGCAACAGCAAGCTCGATTGACGAAAGTTCTTTTTTTGGATCCTTTAGTTTTTTTGCTGCATTGATTAAAGAGTTGTACATGGACGGAACAAGTTCAAGAACGGTTATTTTTTGAGACTTGATTACATCCAGGACTATTTTTGGCTGAAATGCTGGAATTGGAACAAATCTGCCTCCAGAAAGCGCTCCTGCAAGCATTCCTGCTGTTAATCCAAAAGAATGAAAGAGAGGAAGAACCCCGCTAATGGTGTGGCTTTCTGTATTTCCCAATACTTTCCAATAATCAGAAAGATTGCTAGCTAGATTCTTATGTGAAAGCATTACCCCTTTTGGCTTTCCTGTTGATCCGGACGTATAAATATAACAAGAAATTTCTTCAGCGTTTGGTTTGGGCAAATCTTTTAGAAATTTTGATTTTTGAATTTGTTTTTGGTTTTTTGGATCATTTAGTTTTAGTATCTTTAAACCCAATATCTCTTTTTTGAGATAATCTAAAGTTTTTCCAAATATCTTTGATGCTCTTCCTTGAGGAGCTTCAAATGTAAGTAGTGTTTTTATTCCAGCATCATTTATAACATCCCTAACTTCTTTTGGAGAGAGGGCATAGTTTAGCGGAACTGCTGTTTTCCCTAGGATTTGACAAGAGAAAAAAGATACGACAAATCCAGCTGAATTAGGAAGGAATATTCCAATTCTCTTTTCTGATTTTTTTATCTTATTTTTTAGCCATCCTGCAACCTT
>CAZFBE010000060.1:0-2874 GCA_964517115.1 uncultured bacterium | reverse complement strand
AAAATATCTGGAAATGAAAGTGTTTTTAGGTTCATGCCTGTTATTTCAGGATACTGGAAATCACCTGATATCTTTATTGGACTTTCAAGATATTCGCAAAACTCAAATACCCTACCTTCCCCTCATTACCTAGAGCTAGATATGGAAAAATTTGTTGTTGAAGATCAAAGCGTTATAAAAATTAACAATAATCCAAATAACGGAACAGAGGTGAAGGGGATAAACCTTTACGAAATTCATGGTGAGAATGGCTTTAATTGTGTTAACGTTTACGAATACGGATGGGCAAGTTTATGTTTTTTTGATACTGTATTTTCCTACAGGCTTGAAAACAATGAATACATTGCAAAAGGAAGCAGGAAAATGCCTGATGCTGTTAAAAATTACTTACAGTTTGAAAATGGAGAATATTGGGCTATTTCCGAAAGTGGAAAAAAAATATGGAGTGGATGGACAGGGTTTGAAACAACCCCAGAAACACTAACTGTGGAAAAACTTAGCTCTCAGTTCAATACGACATGCGGGGATGGAGAGTTCCTGGATTTCTCTTTTTCTCACTACCTATGGATTTTGACATCTTGCAAAGAAGGTAATTGGATATTTCCAATAAAAATTTATTAAAGATCTGCTATCCCTTCTATAGATTTATCGAAAAGATCCCTGATGGAGCTGAAGTCAGTAGAAAAGTTGAGTTTCTGTGATGAAAATCCTGCTCCAGAAAAAGAAAAAACTTCCTTTTGGGAAACCTCCCCTATAAGTGTCACTTCCTCTAAATCAAATTCTGAATCAGTGCAAAAAACAAAACGATGAGGAGCTTCTGAAAACAAAAAATTACCCCAACAAACCCCATCAGGGATAGAAAGATTGACACCATTCCCTTTTGGGACCATCCTCAAAATACAATCAAAAATTCCACCTTCGGAAATATCAGACATCCATTTCACATCTTTTCTAATTTTTATTGCCTTTTCAATGCTTTTTCTTGCATTTTCAAAGTTCAATTCTGGAAGTTCTACACCACTGTATCTATCGCCATAAACCACCCTTTCGTATTCAGAAGAATTTAATCCCCAATCATCATTCCCAAAAACATAAACCTTATCTCCTGGCTGTATTTTTCCACCTAGGATTTCATTGACGTTTTTTACAACCCCAACCATTCCTATACTTGGCGTTGGGGGAACTGCTCCATCAGGGCTTTCGTTGTAAAAAGAAACGTTTCCTCCTGTTATTGGTGTATTCATTTCAATACAAGCCTTTTTTATCCCATCTATTGCTCTTGAAAAAGAATACATAACTTCAGGGTTTTCAGGATTTCCGAAATTAAGACAATTTGTTGTGCCTAATGCCCTAACCCCTTTTGAAGCCAGGTTACAAACAGATTCAACAATCGTATGTGCAGCACCCCAATAAGGGTCTGACTTACACCACATTGGCTTTACATCAGCAGTCATTCCAACTCCAAGATTTGATCCTGGGATACTAATAACTCCAGAATCATTTCCTTGATTAAAAACTGTTGCAGCTTGAACCTGGCTGTCATATTGCCTCCAAACCCATTTTTTGCTTGCTACATTTGGGTTTGAAGCCATTTGCTCAAGATGTCCAGCTATATACTTATCTGGATTTTCAACATCTAAGTCAAGAGGTAAAGGAACGGAAGATGGTTTTTTTTGTGGCCTATCGTACTCTAGTTCCATCCCAATTAAACTAATTGGCAAATCACAAACAATTTCTGAATTCCACATCATTTGCAAATTCTTTGTATCTGTAACAATTCCAACTTCAGCAGCGCGTAAATCCCATTTTTCTGCAATTTTTATAATTTTTTCGATACTTGAAGATGGTGCACAAATCAAAGCCCTCTCTTGGCTTTCTGAGAGCGCAACATCATAATCTCTCATGTCTTTTTCCCTTTGTGGAACTTTGTCCAAATGGACAATAACACCAAGCCCTGCAGCATCGGCCATCTCTGCAGAAGAACCTGTAATTCCACCAGCTCCCAAATCTTGCAAACCTACAATTTCGCATTTTTCCAATATTTCCGAAGTTGCTTCAATTAACAATTTTTCCCTAAAAGGATCTCCAACCTGAACTGCTGGTAAGTCATCACCAGAATCTTCATCTAAATCCATAGATGCAAAAGTTGCACCATGAATACCATCCCTTCCAGTCGGAGCCCCAATCAAGATAAGACTGTTGCCAACACCACTTGCAACAGCTTTTTGCATATCGTTTTCTTTGCATAAGCCAACACACATTGCATTTACAAGCGGATTTCCTTCATACCCTGGATAGAAACTCGTCTGTCCTCCTAAGTTTGGGACACCAACACAATTACCGTAGCTCCCAACACCATCAACGACCCCATTTAGATACCAAGGAGTTTTTTTAAAATTTGGTTCAGGAAACATCAAAATATCTAAAACAGCTGAAGCAGGAGCCCCCATTGAAAGAACATCTCTAATAATACCTCCAACCCCTGTTGCCGATCCCTGTTTTGGAGCAATTGCAGAAGGATGATTATGACTTTCCATCTTAAAAACAGCAACCCAACCTTCTCCAATCCTCACTGCGCCGGCATTCTCTCCCGGCCCTTGAGCAACCTGGGATCCAGTTGTGGGCAATCTTTTCAAATGTATCTTTGAGGACTTGTAAGAACAATGTTCACTCCATACAGTGCTCAATATCCCAACTTCGATATCATTTAAATCCCTTCCTACGATTTTTTTTGCATTTTCGTACTCTTCAAGCTTCAAACCAACGCTTTTCAACTTTTCTTCGAGATTCATATATGCAAATCGTATTACTATATGTGTTAATTTGAATCATGGATAAACAAATATCGCTATTAATTCTTGCTGCTGGGATGGG
>CAZFBE010000059.1:0-2884 GCA_964517115.1 uncultured bacterium | reverse complement strand
AGTTAGAGCAAGAGGGGAAGATGTTGCAAAAGCAATTGTCGACACACTTGTTATGGATGACGATTGGGAAGATGGTGAACACATTGTCGCTTCTTCATTTATGTTGCCAACAAAGAAAATACCAGTTGTTGAAGACATCCACGGAGTTGAGATTACGGACAATTACAGGTGGCTAGAAGATGGGGAATCTAACGAGGTCCTTGAATGGTCTGACAGTCAAGACACGATAACAAGAACCTATTTACACAATCTAAAAAATCATGAAAAATTAAAAACCAGTTTTGAAAAACTTATGAGTAACGATAGTGTTGGTGCCCCTACTTTTTTTGGGAATCGTATGTTTTGGTCAGAAAGAAAGGCTGGACAAAACCACTCAATACTCTTTTGGAAAGACTACCCAGCATCGAACAGGCACCCCATTCAGAAAAAACTCAATCCAAATGATGGATCTGGGGAAATTCTGCTTAACCCAAACTCATGGAGTGAAGACGGAACATTAAGCCTTGATTGGTTTAGCATTTCCCCAGATGGAAGTCATATAGCTTATGGAATTAGCGAAAATGGAGATGAAAGATCAACAACCCACGTTATGAGGATTGGCGATGGCTATAAATACGAGGATCAAATCCCATATACGCGTTGGGCAAGCCCAGCATGGCTACCAGACAATTCAGGATTTTTTTACGGAAGATGGCCTGTCCCAGGTTCTGTTCCTGATGGTGATGAGGAATATTTTAGAAAAATATATTTTCACAAAATAGGTGACGCCTGGGAAGATGACAGGTATGTTTTTGGTGAAGGAAGAAAAAAAGAAGAGTGGCCAGTGGCTCTAGTGAGTGATGATGCTGAATGGTTGATCATAAATGCATGGAATGGCTGGGATACGAGTCAAGTTTTTGTTATGGACCTAAAAGAATCGGGAGAACCGATGCCTATTACTGAAATGAATCACAAAACCTATTATGGACAAATGCTTTTCAAGGACGATGTTTTTTATACGAGCGAAACAAGTGAGGAAAATCCAAACGGGATGCTTTGGGGGATCAAGCTTGACAATACAAAACTCAAAAAAGATCATTGGGAGCTGGTTGTTGAAGAAGGAGAATATATTTTTGATTCCTGGTGGACAGGTGGAAAAATAATTTTGAGGTATATGGAGAAAGCACACCATGTAATTAAATTACTCGATCCTGAAACAAAAGAAATATCTAATGCCCCCTTGCCCGGGATCGGAAGCGTTGGAAGATTTAGTGCGAGAAAAGAAAAAGGTCCTTATTACTATTCCTATACTTCATTCAATTCTCCAACAACAATCTACAGATGGGATGATCGAAAAAACAAGACAATAGTTTGGGAAGAGAGTAAATCTAATGCAAACACGGATGGGATAAATGTTCAACAAGTTGAATATGAATCAAAAGATGGGACAACTGTCACAATGTTCATTGTCCATAAGGAAGGTATCATTCTCGATGGAAATAATCCAACATTTCTCCATGGTTATGGAGGATTTGCAATACCTCAAACCCCTGGATTTAGGTCAAGCATATTGCCTTTCTTGGAAAGTGGTGGGGTATTTGCCCTTCCTAATCTGAGAGGCGGAAATGAATATGGTGCTGCATGGCATAACGATGGAATGCTGGAAAACAAACAAAATACTTTTGATGACTTTATTGCAGCTGCTGAATGGTTAATAGAAAACAAATACACAAATTCAAACAAGATAGTAACTTCTGGAGGAAGTAACGGTGGTTTACTGGTTGGCGCAACAATGACACAAAGACCTGAACTGTTTAAGGCTGTGGTTTGTGATGTTCCATTGTTGGATATGGTTAGGTTCCCCAAGTTTTTAATTGCAAGCTTGTGGAGGGCAGAATATGGAGACCCTGATATTAAAGAGGACTTTGAATGGTTGCATGCCTATAGCCCTTACCACAATGTTCCCTTGACTCAAGATTGGCCTAACCTTCTTTTGAAAACTGCTGACCATGACACAAGGGTGGATCCTTTGCACGCAAGGAAGTTTGCTGCACTTGTTCAGGAGATGCATCCGAAATCATTAACGCTTTTGAGGGTTGAGAAAAATGCTGGACATGGAGCTGGCAAACCATTGCATAAGGTAATTGATGAACTGGCAGACACCTGGGCTTTTGTCTTTGATGAACTCGGTATTGAATTTAATCCCTAGCCCATTTAAGCCACACATAAACAAAAGCCACAAAATACGCGATTCCGGCTATTATCTTCATAAGAATTCCCCCAAATGACTGGTCTTCCAAAGGGGTTATGTTCAAGCTCCCCTCTAATCTCGATGCTTCCCCATAAAACGGGTACCATAAATCTTGTGCAAAGGTCAAAAGGATGAAAAGGGGAATCTGGAATGTTGCAACTACAAAAAGGTAAAGGAGCAATGTTGAACTAGGTTGCTTTTCCCAGCTTTTAACAGGTCTGATAATTGGCCACCACATTATGAGAGCTGCCAAAACAAAAGTGAAATGCTCTAGGTCATGAACTGATTTATTGACCAAGGCCAATTCATAAAAATACGGGATGTGCCAAAATATAAAAACACCATTGAAAATTAAACCCGCAAAAAAGGGGTGGGTTATTTTTTTCAATCTTGAATTTTTAGAAAAAATCCGCTCCGCCATCCATGGTGGAATTGCCAACAAACAAAAAAGAGGGGTTACGAAAATTAAAATGATGTGTTGAATCATGTGTACTGAGAAAAGATGTTTTTCACCAATGTAATCTATCGGTGAAGCGATGGCGACATAAAGGAAACCAATCCCCAAAACCCAATTGAAAAATTCTTTCTTTGGGAAAGGACTATCCTTGACCCAGTCTTTTCTCCTTGGTCCAACAATGACAAAATAAGCCAATA
>CAZFBE010000058.1:0-3128 GCA_964517115.1 uncultured bacterium | reverse complement strand
AAGGCCAAGTAAAATTCTTGGTATTCTTATTGAAAACAGAACAGTTGTTTTTGCTCCGTCTAATTCAGCAGAATCTAGGTTCCCAATTTTTTGACCAATTATCTGAAAAGCTTCTGAAATGCTAATGTTTACAGAGCCATTTGTCAAATTGATTATGCAACTGCAAACTAATAAGATTAATAAAAAAATCAATAATGTTCTTTTCTTTGTTTTTTTATCTGTCAATTTTCTACCTTGTCCTATTTTTACCTTATTTTGTATTTTAAAATTAAAGTAGTAGATAGGAGGCTTTTTGCATGTTTAAAAAAATATTTGTATTTATTGGTTTAGTTTCAGTTTTTTCATTTTCTCTTGTTTCAAAAGATTCTGAGGGTTTGAAGACTTTACTAAGTTTAAATGATGCATTCATTGAGATATCTGAAAAAGTGAATCCATCAACCGTTTACATCCAGGTTGGAGAAGAGGTTGAAATTCAAAGAAATTCACAAACCCCTTTTCAAGGTTGGCCTTTTCAAATGCCCCAGGAAGAGTCCCCGCAGCAGTTTTGGAGAGAAGGTTCTGGAAGTGGGTTTATCGTTAGTAAAGATGGGTTGATACTAACAAACAACCATGTTGTTGGAACTGCAGATGAAATTAATGTCACAATGTTTGATGGACAGGTTTATGAAGCAAGTTTGATGGGGGTTGATCCGTCTACAGATGTTGCTTTGATAAAAATAGATACAGGTTTTGATTTGCCCTATCTAGAAATGGATCTTGAGAGTGAAATAAAAGTAGGGCAATGGGTTTTGGCGTTTGGAAATCCTCTTCAATTGCGATTTACCGTAACTTCTGGAATAGTTAGTGCAATGGGAAGAAGTCTGGGCATATTAAGGAGTTCTTCTACCTGGGCAATAGAGGATTTCATTCAGACTGATGCCGCTATAAATCCAGGGAATTCTGGAGGGCCTTTGGTTAACCTAAGAGGTAAAGTTATTGGGATTAATAGTGCATTGGTTAGTGATACGGGTTCATTTTCAGGATACGGTTTTGCGATTCCTATCAAATTGGCTAAAAGGGTTATGGATGATTTGGTTGAATTTGGAGAAGTCCGAAGAGCTGTTTTGGGGGTCATGGTTTCTCCAATTACAGATTTAGATAGAGAAGCTCTAAATTTACCAGAAAATTCTGGAGTTTTAATTTCTGGATTTGTTAATTCTGAAGAAGGTTGGAGTCCGGCAGAAAGGTCAAAATTAAAACAGCTAGACGTTATATGGACAATTGACGGCAAGGAAGTGAGAGGTCCAGCATTATTGCAAAAAATAATAGCCAACTACAACCCTGGAGACACTGTAAATCTCGAGGTATATAGAGGCGGTTACAAGGACTCTTTTGATGTTGTGCTGGGAACAGCCCCAAAGCCAAAAAAACAAGAGCTTTCTTCTGTTGAAGAAATAGATAGCAATATCTTGGAAAGCATAGGGATTGAAGCAAAGGATGTTTCTTTCCAAGATTTACTTGATGCAGGATGGGAAAACCCTCCAAGGGAAGGTCTAGCAATCGCTTCTATAAGAAGGGGAAGTTCTGCACACAGAAGAGGGATGCTTAATTTTGTTGGATTCATTATTACCCATATTGCAGAGTATGAAATTCAAAACTTGAACGAAGCTTTAGATGTTTTGAAAAATTTCGAAAGTGGGGCAATAGTTTACTTTGATATTGTTGGCCCTGACGGATATCCAAGTCTAATTTCTATAAGAATTCCTTAGTCAGTAAGCCACATTTTCCACATTTTAGCTGCTTTGATTCCCCCTATTAATGGAGCAACCCAGTAAAGCAATATCGTTTGTATGTCATTTCCGCCTGAGGCTATATAAGATCCAAAATGCCTTGCCGGATTCATTGCTGCACCTGTGAAAGGGCCTCCTGCAAGAATTCCGATTGTTACGGTTAGGCCTATATACAAGGCAGCATTTTTTGCTGGCATCTTGTTCATGACTGTTGCAACTATTACAAAAACAAGGAAGAATGTCAAGGTAGCTTCTATCAGCAGTCCTTGCAGGTTGGTTACTCCATTAAATGCAGGAATCCCTTGCCCAGATCCCCATATCCATAATGCAAGCAAGGCACCAATCAAACCTCCAAGAAGTTGAGACGTGATGTACCCAAGCATATTTTTAGAAGGAAATTTGTCAATGGACCACAATGCAATTGTTACAGCTGGATTGAAATGGGCACCACTGGTTCCGGCTAAAGCTGAAACCATAACTGCGATTGTAAGCCCATGAGCAAAAGCAACAGTTAAGAGGTCACCTCCTGCAGCCATTGCAGCAGTTCCAATGAAAGTTAATGCAAAAACACCAATGTACTCTGCCAACCATTCTTTTTTAATTTTCATAAAATTCCTCCGATTAGATATTTTTCATTATCTTAACAACTGAAATTAGGATATTGTGTTGGAGATTTATAAATCATGAAGAAAAAAAAGATAGTTTTGTCATTTGATCCAAAATCTGTATTTTTTGGAATGGCCTTTGGCTTAATACTGGGTTATTTGATTTCACCCAAACAAGAAACCGAAACCCCTAATACGGTTTTACCAACAGGACATCCCCCAGTTGAAAATGTTGATTCTTCAGAGATGCCAGTGCTTGATGAAGAAACAGCGAAGCAGATGAATGAATATAAAAAAGAACTAGATTCCTGGAAGGAAAAATGGGAAAATGATAACAAGAATTGGATGGCTGCATTAAGGGTTGCTGACATGTATTATGAAGTGCAGTTTTATGATCGTTCGATTCCCTGGTATCAAAAAGCGTTAAATGAGAATAATGTCCGAGAAACCAGGAATGATATGGCTTTTGCTCAATTCATGACAGGGGTAACAAAAAGAGAAGCAGGCTTTATGGAAGACTCTGATGGATTTATTTCTGATTCAATAGAAACGTTACAAAGCCTTCTTTCAGATTACCCTGATTACGCAACAGCATGGTTAACTTATGGTTTTGTTATGGTGAACACAGGGCAACAAGAAGTTGCAAAAAATGCCTTTTTGAAATGTTCAGAACTTGACCCCTCAGGAGCTGTAGGAGATGAAGCAAGATCTTTTTTAGATCAGATAAACACTGATGAGTAAGACAGCAATCAGT
>CAZFBE010000057.1:0-3498 GCA_964517115.1 uncultured bacterium | reverse complement strand
TTACAGAAAGTCTGTTTCAATTCTTGGCTTGAGTATAGAAGAGATTAGAGAGGTTATCATTGATGGTTCATGGGAAAAGGGACAGAAGGATGCTTTCTTGAATATTTTGAGATTAAAGAATTCAGATTCTGGAAATGGTTTTCCGATTCAAATGGCAATAGGGAAGGTGATGATTCCGCATATTGACTCCTCCTTGCTTTCCGAAAGGGTAAATGAGCTTAACAAGAATGCAGAGGACGCTATCCCAAGGATAAAAAGACTGGAAGGGCAACTTCAAAACAAAGGCTTTATCAACAATGCCCCTGAAGACAAGGTACAACTGATTAAGGGTAGATTGCAAGAAGCCAAGAAAGAAAGGGATGAATTGCTTAAAAGAGCTTCTTGGATAAAACAGAATTTTTAAATGATAGACAGCCTTGCTTGACTACATGTAACCCAAATCTCTGAGTTTTTCCATCAGGTTTTCTTTGTCCTGTTTCCTTCCTGACCTTTCAGTCGTTGAATCAAGGTCTTGTTTCCATGCAGGCAAATTGGATGTTTTTGTTGTTGTCCCTGCTGCACCTAGACTTCTATAGCCTTTTTCATACAGGTTGCAGTAGGGCACTTTCATCTTGAAGTGAGCCTCCCACACATCCCTTTCATCAAAATGGAGTATTGGATGGATCCTTGTGTGGTCAGGATCTTTTCTTGGGCTGAAAGCTGTTTCATCCTTTCTTGCATCCTGTTCATCCCAGCGTATTCCTGTAATCATGCATTCATAGTCATTGCTTTCAAGGAATATATTCAAGGCAACAGTTTTCATCAGGTGGTTGCCTTCAAAGGATTCAGGATCAAACTTAAATTCATTTTTTCCAAAATTCATTTTTTCCAATTCCAACCTGTTTCTTTTGTTGAGATCTTTAACATGGACAATGTTGCCTGGCTTGCCATCAGCAAGATCAAAAACATCATTGTTTAGTGCATGATGTACATTTAGTTTGTTTTTTGAGCCAATTTCATCGACGAAATCAAGTATTTCCTGAAAAACATGGCCCTCGTTTATGAAAAGGCAATCAGGAATCTTTATCCCCTTTTCTTCACACAACTCAATTAACATCCATAAAATCAGGGTGGAATCCTTCCCTCCAGTCCAAGCGAGAAGGGTTTTTTCGATACCAAATTTTTCAATTGCTTGATTCAGTATCTCTTTTGAGCACGAGATTTTTTCATCAAGTGACTTATTTAGAAAATCCGAAGGATTTACTACTTTATCCATACTGTTATTCTATTTAATCGTAGAATTGTCAACTGTGCCTGTAACAGTAGTTGTTGGATCCCAATGGGGCGACGAAGGCAAGGGGAAGATTGTAGATAGTCTTGCTTCAAAGTCTTCAATGGTTGTCAGATTCCAGGGCGGAGCAAACGCAGGACATACCGTTTATAGGGGAGACAAGGTTTATAAGTTTCACCTTTTGCCATGCAGTGTTCTTCATAAAGGCGTGAAAAGCATAATTGCGAGGGGTGTTGCATTAGATCTCGAACTTCTCTTAGAAGAAATTAAACAAATTAAAAATGATGATTTAAATGTTGATTTGGTCATCAGCCCACAAGCTTTCTTAGTTTTGCCTTTCCACAGGTGGATAGATAAGCTTGAAGAGATTAGAAGGGGTCAGGATAAGTTAGGAACAACCTATAGGGGAATCGGGCCTGCAAGCACTGATCGAATTGCAAGGAGGGGGATAAGGTTAGGGCATCTTTTTCAAGATGACCTTCTTGAGAGATTGACAACGCTTGTTGGAAGGATTAATGCTGTTTTGGATGGAGTTTATGCAGATGTTACAAAAAGGAGAATAGACCCCAACAGGCTTTACAAAGATTTGCTTAAGAGAAGAGAGCATATAAGAAAATATGTTGGAGACACACATAACTTCATACACGAAGCAATAGAAAATGGGGAAGAGGTTTTAATGGAAGGTGCACAAGGGTCTCTTTTAGACTTGGGATTTGGAACTTATCCTTTTGTTACAAGCAGCCACACCATTAGTGGTTCAGCTTGTGTCAATGCAGGTTTAGGCCCCGGTCAAATTAATAAAGTTTTGGGAATTGCCAAGGCTTATATTACCAGGGTTGGAGCAGGACCCTTCCCAACAAAAATGGATAAGGATTGGAATGAAGCTGTACAGAAAAAAGGCAATGAATTTGGTGCTACAACGGGAAGGCCAAGGGATTGTGGTTGGCTTGATATCCCTTTATTGAGGTATGCGAATAGGCTGAATGGTTTTTCAGGTATCATCTTAACAAAAGCCGATATTTTGGGTGGAATGGGGGATATTAAAATTTGTACCTCTTGGACATGGGAAAATAAAGAATATAAAAACGTTCCAGAAGATTCAAGAGTTTGGAATGAATCAGTTCCAAATTATGTTTCTTTAGAAGGCTGGCCAGATTTTTCTGGAATTGAAAAATGGGATGACTTGCCCACAGGTTTGAAAAAATATTGTCAATTTATTGAAAAAAATTCCGGTGTTAAGATTCTTGCTGTTAGTACTGGTCCAGGAATTGACGATATAGCCTGGAAGAATTAGAATACCTAGAATTAGGGGGGTTTAGCTCAGTCGGTAGAGCAGCGGGCTTTTAACCCGTGTGTCGGGGGTTCGATTCCCTCAACCCCTATATCTAAATGTCTAATAAATATGATTGGGATTACCGACGAGGCTACTCAGTTGTAGCATTAGAGAATCCCAGGAATTCAATTAATGTAGGGCAAATACTGAGAGGAGCTTTTTGCTTCAGAGCAAATTATGTTGTTGTTGCAGGTAGGAAGTGGGCTGAAGATGAAGAGTTTCAGGATCCAGAAATGCCTTTGCCTGCAGACACCCCTAAAGCATGGAGGCATGTTCCTTTAATTTATAAGGATTCAATACAGGACTCTTTACCTTTATCCTGCACTCCTGTTGCTGTTGAGATGACTGATGATGCTGTTCCGTTGTCTGATTTTGTTCATCCGGAAAGAGCTATGTATGTTTTTGGTTCAGAATATGGTGGAATAAAAAAGGGAACAGTTGACTGGTGTGAGAAAGTTGTTCATATACCTACAAGAGTTTCTTTAAATTTGGCAGTTACTGTGAATTTGGTTCTTTATGACAGAATGGCAAAGAGACATGGTTTGAATCTTTCAAAAAAAGAATTAGAAAAATTTGGAATTTAGTTAAAAAATTAAAATAAAAGTTTAGGATAAAAGGATTGTTCTGCCCCGTTCGTCTAACGGCTAGGACACCGCCCTTTCAAGGCGGAAATAGGGGTTCAATTCCCCTACGGGGTAGGTTTTTTAAGAGTTAAAATTACTCTTAAACAATTGGAGCTGTGGTGTAGCGGTTTAGCATGCTTCCCTGTCAAGGAAGAGGTCGCGGGTTCGATCCCCGTCAGCTCCGCCATCTTGGCGAGGTAGCTCAGTAGGTAGAGCAGAGGACTGAAAATCCTTGTGTCGGCGGTTCGAACCCGCCCCTCGCCATTCTTTTT
>CAZFBE010000056.1:0-3800 GCA_964517115.1 uncultured bacterium | reverse complement strand
CTCCTGATTCAGGAAAAAGAGAATGTGCTTTAAGGTCTGGGGGAAGAGAAATTTTAAAAACTGGATTGTTGTCATTTTTTGAATGGTCGTAGAGGGATGACAGGATCGCTTCCTCATCTTCTTTGTCAATATCAAGATAGAAAACCTTTGTTGAAAAATCCCTAACCTCCAAAGCATTAGAAACATTTAAAAACTGCGTTAAGCCGTCCTTGAAACCATCTCCAAATGGAATATCTTTTTCAATCTCAAATACACTCTCGGCATCACCTATCCAGGAAGGTTTTTTTCCCTTCAGGTTTCCAGTAATTAAAACAGCTTCATCCAAAAGTTCCTTACCTTCAGAAAAGTAAGGATCAAAAAGATTAACACCTTTTATTTGAACAAGTCTTTCTTTGTAAGATTTTTCCAAAAAAGAAGAAGCCCAAGCTAAATTTGGCTTTTTGGGTATTTTTTCTAACTCTAGAATTGAATCTTTGAAGTTTCCAGAATCAATCAGGGACTCAACCTTTCTTTTCAAGGATTCAAAAGCCTCTTGTTCGTACCGTGCTAAAAGATCAGAAACATCAGCACTTTCTGGCCAAGACTGACTTAGTTCAACCAGAGAACTAGAGGCTCTTGCCCAACTTTCCTCCTCTATGTAAACCCTTGCCTCTCTTATCTTTTTCTTTGGTGGCATGTTTGGATCTTGAAAAAGTGCAGAGAGTATGAAAAAAAGAGCAACAGCTAAAGAAACAAGAATTGTCTTGTTCTTGAAATATTTATTTTCTTTCAAGCTTGTAAAAAGGTCTTCCTGGCTCTTTTGTTTCGGTGCCTCCACCAAAAGTTTGGCTTTCTTTGAAATCTTTTTCTTTGCTGTTTTCTTTTCTGTTTTAAGTTTTGGCTTTTTTCCCCAACCTAAAACTGTTCCATTTGACAATGTTCCAAAAAGAGTACTTCCTGTAGAAGACCAGACAAAAGAAGTTACACCCTGGCTGTTTGAAACATCAGAAGAATTTTCTTGTAGTTTATTCCAATCTAGGAGAATAGCATTTTCATATTTTCTACCAACAGACAAAAGGGAATGCTTTGGAGAAAAAGCCAAAGACGTAATCGGAGCTTCACAGTTAAAGTGCTTGAGAGCGCTCCAAGAACCATTTTTCCAAATCGAAACAGAACCATCATCAGATCCTGTAGCAACCAAACTCCCTCCTGGATGAACAGCTAGAGCTGATATGCTATCTCTGTGTGCAGAAATTTCAGAAATTAAATTTCCCTGAATGTCTAAAACATGAAAATGAGGTCTTTCCCCAACAACAAGAAGAGATGAATCTGGCAGTCGTTTCAAGCAGTGAACACTGCCTATGTCTATTTGCTTTTCCCAAACCTTTTCTCCATCAAGATCCCAACACCTAACTCTTCCATCTTGTCCGCCCGATATTAAAAAATCTGAAAAAACACAAATTGAATAAATAAACCCTTTCAATCCAGTAAACTTGCTTAATGTTTCCCCTGTCTCTACATCAACTCTAAGTATTGAACCATTTCCTCCAACAAAAAGAGAGCCGTCCTTGTGGAAAGCAAGAGAAAGAGCCATTCCCCCAAATCCCCTGATTACCTTTTTCCTGGATCCAGTTGAATAATCCCATATCAATACCCTGTCATCCAACCCTCCAGTAGCATAAATTTTCTCATTGGGATGAACTGCTATTGAAGCAGCTTCTGCTAAATGCTCTACCAGTTTAAAAGGTTTCATAACTTTTACTGGCTCAAATAATTGAGAACCATTGATTATAGATAAAAATATGTAAAACTCAAAATTTATGTACAATCCAATTGATTAACTTGAGATTAAACCGGAGGTTTGTTATGAAAAATTTACTGATGATTGGTTTTTTGGTTTTGCTAGGCCTAATGATGCCTGGTATGGATCAAAAAAATAATTTTAACCCAAGAGAAAGGATGGAAAATCCAAGAGAAAGGGAAATGGACAGAGGAGGAATGTTTGAAATTGAAGGGTTAGATAATCGGCAAAGGGAAGAACTTCGAGAATGGATGAATGAAGCTCCTGACTTTGTAAAAGAAAGGACTGGAATGATGTTTGAAATTTTATCCAATGCAATGCAAATGGAAAGAGGCGATTGGAACCGAGAAGAGATGGACTTTGAATTTTCTTTCGGATCAGGAGATTGGGATGAGACAGGAAGAAGAATTTCAGAAATGGTAAGAGGGATTGGAGAAAGGCTAAGAGGTATGGCAGAGATGGAAAGAGGCGATTGGAACCGAGAAGAGATGGGAAACAGGCGTGGAATGGAAATGGAGCGTATGGAGATGATGGAAAGAGGCGATTGGAACCGAGAAGAGATGGGAAACAGGCGTGGAATGGAAATGGAGCGTATGGAGATGATGGAAAGAGGCAACCGTGGCCAAATGAAAGGCTGGGACAAAGGCATGGACAAGAAAGGCTGGGACAAAGGCATGGACAAGAAAGGCTGGGACAAAGGCATGGACAAGAAAGGCTGGGACAAAGGCATGGACAAGAAAAAAATGGGAAATACCAAAAACCAAAACCCAACCCTTGAAAAGAAAATGACAGAAGCATGGGAAAGCATGGAAAAACTCAAAAGGTGGATGGAAGAAAACCCAAAGGCAGACAAGAAAAAGATGTCTTGGGCAAAAAAGAAATATGCTGGATTGGCAAAATGGATGGAAGAAACAAAAATGAAATGGGAGCAATCCGAAAAGAAAACCGAAAAAGGAAAAAACACCCCGCAAACTCAACCTAAAGAAAAACAGCCTGAAAAAAAAAGCTCTGGAAGTAATTGGTTTTACAGGGTAGATTAAAAAAGAACAGAAAAAAGGAAAAAAATATGAATAACTTATTATGGATAGCAATAGGGTTAGCCGCTGTTTTTGCAATAATGTACAACAGCTTAATAAATAAGAACAACCAAGTTGAAAATGCTTTTGGTGGAATGGATGCTCAGCTCAAAAAAAGATATGACTTGATACCAAACTTGGTCAAAAGCGTTAAAACCTACATGAAGCACGAGGCAGAAACACTTACCGAAATAACCGAACTTCGAACAAAGGCAATGTCTGGCAACATCTCCGATGATGAGAAGGTGTCCTTGGACAATGCAATCACATCCAAGCTTGGGGGGATCATGGTTGCAGTTGAAAACTATCCGGACCTTAAAGCATCAGACAACTTCAACCAATTACAGCGCAGCTTGAATGAGGTTGAAGAACAAATCTCTGCCTCAAGAAGAGCCTACAACGCAACAATTACTTCCTACAACAATGGTGTTGAAATGTTTCCAACGAACATCCTGGCAGGAATAATGAACATGCAACGCAAGAATGTGTTTGAAATTCCAGAAACTGAAAGAGAAAATGTTGATGTTGGCGATTTGTTTGACAAATAACTGAAAGGATAAAAAAATGCCTGACAAAAAAAACCTAGAAAGTTTGTATCAAAGTGACCTAAAACCAAGGCTATCCGAGCTTGACGATCAAAGGATTAAAGTTGCAACCAAAGTTAAAAAGTTTGCAGCATTTTCAATTATCCCAATAGGCCTATCCATTTTCATATCAGTTAACGTTACTGGAGACGAACTTCCTTTACTAGCTGCTATTGGGATTTGTGTATGGATTTACTTTTCTAAAATCAACCCATTTTGGCAAGATTATCGTGCAAAATTCAAAGAACAAGTAATCAGAAAAATAATAAACTTCATTGATGACAGATTTACATATAGCCCATCGAAAAAGATAAGCCTTGCTGAGTTCAAAAAAACAGGAATATTCCTAATGGGAGTTGA
>CAZFBE010000055.1:0-3825 GCA_964517115.1 uncultured bacterium | reverse complement strand
GTTCCGCCAATAATTAACCAATTAGTCATTTTCTATAAGCGAAAATTGTATAACTTAAATATCCGATTTAGTATTTTTGATGTATTTTTTTAATTCAGTTGTTGAATCCCTGTTTGCAATCAGGATTCCGTTCGGGCCATCAATAACTATCAAATTTTCAGTACCGAGAAAAACAACTTTTTTTTCAGATATAGCAGCATTGTTTTTTGCTATGTATTCTTCAAAGTTCAAATTTTTAATTTCCCCTTTTTCTTGAAAAAAATCAACAATTTCTTTCCAATTTCCTAAATCTCTCCATTCAGTATCGCATTTTGTCATAGTCACCTCTTTGTCTTTTTCAGCAATTGCATAATCAAAACTAATTTTTGGTATTTCTTTAAATAAATCATCTGGATGTGTTTTGTTTTCAGATTTTTCAAACACTTTTTTGACAGAATTTAAAATTTCTGGGCAAAATTTCTTAGATTTTTCAATCATTTTTTTTGCAGAAAAAATAAATGTTCCACTATTCCAATACAGGCCAGAATTCATATATTTTTGCGCATCTTTTTTATTTGGTTTTTCAAAAAAAGATTCAACTTTAAAAACATTATTTGATATCTCTTTTGAATATTTTATGTAGCCATACTGGGTTGTTGGATGGCTTGGTTTTATGCCAATTGTAGTTAGCTTACCTTCTTTGGCTGACGGTATTGAAATCTCAATGGCTTTAGCAAAAGCAGAATTATCTTTGAGCACCTGATCACATGGAGTTGCGAGAATTACATCATCTTTTTTTGATCCAAATTCTCCATTATTTAAGCAATAGGAAAGGTAGATTATTGCTGCAGCAGTGTCTCTAGAGTAAGGCTCTATGAGAAAATCAATATTTTCAATTTTCTTTTTTCTTAAAAAATCAACAAAAAGTTTTTTATGGTTTTTGTTGATTCCTAGGATTATTTTAGTTTCAGAATTTAATGTTTTTATTCTTGAAATCGTTTCTTCCAGGATTGTTTTTCCTGAAGGGAGAAGTTCAAGCAAGGGTTTTGGGGTTGTTTCAGAAAGCGGCCAAAGCCTTGACCCAGAACCGCCTGCCATCAAATACACAAAAATCATTACTTTCTAATTATAGAGAGGGCTTTTTTCGTTCCTGTTGGTATTGGTAGCTTATTTACATTGTCAACATCAGCCCACGCTTGCCTTCTGCTTCCTTTGCTAGGTTTATCTTGTATTGTTGCTGAAAATATATGTAGTACTACTTTCAAATGGGTGTAAGCATGCTTGACTATGCCAATTTTTTTTTCGATTTTTATACTCATTCCTGTTTCTTCATTAACTTCTCTTAGGCAGGCCTGTTCAATGGTTTCATTTTTTTCAATCTTTCCCCCAGGGAGCTCCCACAACCCTTCAAGCATAGTATTTTTGGGTCTTTGAACAAGGAGTATTTTGCCCTCTTCTACAATTGAAGCAATTGCAACATCGATTTCAGGTGCATTCCTTTTTTTGTTTTTTATTGGATATTTTGTAGCATCTCCTGAATAAAAACCCTTACATAGTTTTGAGACTGGGCATGAAAGACATTTTGGATTTTTTGGGGTACAAATCATTGACCCGAGGTCCATCATTGCTTGATTGTGATCTCCAGGAGACGTTCCATCAAGAAGCTTGGAAGAAAGTTGGCCTATCTCCTTTAAGCCATCACTTTTGTCGGTATTTTTTTCAAGAGCAAAGATTCTAGAAACTACTCTTATAACATTCCCATCTATTGCAGCTATTTTTTCTTTATGGCAAATTGATGAAATTGCTGCTGCTGTATATTTTCCTATTCCAGGCAACTTTATTAAATCAGAATATTTTTTTGGAAGTTGATTGTCCAGTTTTTCACAACAAAATATTGCTGTTTTTCTAAGGTTTTTTACCCTTCGATAATACCCAAGTCCTTCCCAAGCCTTAAGGGCTTCCTGTTCGGTCGAGCTTGCCATAGATTCAATGTTGGGAAACTCTTCAAGGAAGCTTTGGTATCTTTTCAAAACAGTCTCCATTGTTGTTTGCTGAAGCATTATTTCTGAGACAAGTATTTCCCAAGGGTCTTTTGACCCTCTAAAAGGGAGGTTCCTTGATTGTTTTTTGTACCAACTGGATAATAGTTTTTTGAATTTTTTTTCCAATTATCTAATTGGCCAGGGTAAATTCATGCTTATCCCTGCTGCAATTTCATTTTCTGCTTGTTGGTTTGGGTTTTTTGTTACAAGGTATGCAATCCATCCATTGATTTTTCCAAAATTTTTCTCAAGAGATAGGGCTGTTTTTTGTGGGAGGGATTTTTTGCCACCACCTCTAAATTCACCTCTAATAAATGTTTCTCCAATTTTTTTACCAATAGAAAATATTGGTTCCATTTCCGTGTTGTCAGGACCCGCGCCTGTGTCATGCCCATAAGATGTTCCAAAAGATATTGCTATCTTTTCCTCTGTTTCAATTAGGTATTGGAGATTGATGCCAAATTGTGAAGATGCACTTCCCTCGTCAGTTGTTTCCCAATAGTAAGGAGTGATGAAAAAAGCCGTTTTTATTTTCGAGGTTTTTTCAAATGGAACATACCTAAAACTGAAACCGTATTTTTCATAGGTATCATTCTTCCAGTCTTTTGCCCAGAACCAATTCCATGTCAGAGGATCTTCATTCCAGTTCAAGTTCAATTTGATTGTTCCGTCTGGCCGTGAGCCATCAGTCGAAATGCTTCCTAGGAGACCTTCGTGTTCGGTAATGTCGGGAAGGATCATTCCTCCAGGGCCATATTCTCCTGCTGGTATGAATCCAGTTAATGCCAGGAAAATACAAATGAAGTGTTTTTTCACAATACAGATTGTAAAGAGTAGGATTGAACTTTAATGTCTGACATTATTCGTATTGGCCATTCTCCAGACCCGGATGACGCTTTTATGTTTTATGCAATGCTCAACAACAAGATAGACAATCTGGGCTTGAATATTGAAGAGTGCGTTGAGGATATTGAAAGCTTGAACAACAGGGCTTTGAATGGTGAGCTTGAAATGACAGCAATATCATGGCATTTGCTTTCAAAGGTTTATAAGAGTTATGCTGTTTTGGATCCTGGAGCCTCCATGGGACTTGGTTATGGTCCGGTTCTTATAGCGAATAAGGATTCAGACATTTCTTTTCCTGACCTAAAGGGAGCAAGGGTTGCATTACCAGGACCACATACAACTGCAACTTTGATCATGAGGATATTCGCATCAAATTTTATTGAAGAGTTTGTGCCTTTTGATGAAATTATGGCATCTGTGAAAAACAACGATGTTGATGCAGGTCTTTTGATCCATGAAGGACAGATAACTTATGAGGAAGAAGGGTTTAAGAAGATTGTTGATTATGGAGAGCTGTGGCATGAAGAAAGTGGGGGGTTGCCTTTGCCATTGGGAACAAATGCAATCAGCAAGGATGTTGATCCTGGGACTGCAAAGAAAATGTCGAAGATTCTTTTGGATAGTATAGTGTGGGGCGAAAAGAATCGCCAGGAAACGAATGACTATGCCAGGGATTTTGGAAGAGGTTTGAGTGAAGACAAGAATGATCGCTTCATCAAGATGTATGTCAACAACAAGACAATCAGCCTCGGCGACGAAGGTGTTTCTGCTGTTAACCTTTTATTCAAAATGGCTTTTGAGAAGGGCTTGATTGAAGAGATGCCTGATTGGGATTTAATAAAACCTTAGTTCTTGATTTTTTATTTTTCTAAATCTTTCAGCCTTTTTATTGCACCGAGACTTGCAGAACCCATGATGTGATAACCCATGTCAACATGAACGGTTTCACCGGTGATTG
>CAZFBE010000054.1:0-3890 GCA_964517115.1 uncultured bacterium | reverse complement strand
CCATATATGCTTTCAGAGCCAGAAACTAGAGCAACAGCAGACTTTATTCATGATCATCCGAATATTGCGGCTGTACAGAGTTACCACAACGCAGGAAACATGATTTTACGACCACCAGGCACCAAGGAATCTTCCCAGAGAGGATTGCCTTCAAAAGACAAAAGGGTTATGGATTTCATGGCAGAAAAAGCAAAGAATTTTCTTCCAGAGTATGAATATCTCGAAGTTTACAGTGGCCTTTACCCTGTAAGCGGCGGTTTTTTTGATTGGACCTATGGTGAATTAGGGATTTTTTCTTTTACCAATGAGCTTTATGCTTTTAACCCTGACTATGATGGAGATGGAAATTCTTCACAAATAGAAAAATTGAAATGGAACGATGATGTTGCTCATGGAACATGTTTTTCTGACTGGGAACCATACACACACCCAGAATTGGGAGAGATTGAAATAGGGGGATGGAGATCTTTTTGCACAAGAGCACCTTTGCCAGATGATCTTTTTGACATGGCAATGCGAAATACATTATTCACACTCATGCATGCCTCTTTTATGCCAAAGGTTGATTTTGGAGAAGTAGACATTGTTCAGGTAGATAAGGATTTTTGGAGAGTCGATCTTGAAATAAAAAATTTAACAGCAATGCCAACAGCTTCATCACAAGGTGTGAGAAGCGGGTATGCTGATTCTGACAGGATTTGTTTTGAGGACGGTAATCTTTTGTTTGCTGGAATAAGAGAGTCCAACCGAAGACCTGAAGAAGATCTTCATTTAATTCAGTCCCAGCTTGATACAAGAGACAATTGTGCACATATTGGCCATGTTGACCCCTATAACCACAAATGGGTAACGTTGTTTGTTGAGGGAAAAAAGAACAAGAAAATAAATGTTATTTTTTCTTCACAAAAAGCAAAGTCTATTAGTACAGAGATTGTTTTAAGAGATTAGGTTTATTTGTAAACAGGAAGTTTTCTATATTTTTCAAACAGGTAATCCTGTCTTGATTGAAGATCGACCCACTCCCCTCCCACAATAAAGGAATCAAGCCTCCCCTTGTATTCAAAGGGGTGATTAGTCCAAAGAGCTATATCTGCTCTCATCCCTTGTTCAATTCGTCCAGAATAATCAGATAAACCAAGTGCGACTGCAGGATTTTCGGTTATTGCTGCTAAAGAATCAGCTTCAGACAATCCATTTGCCCAAGCAATTCCTGCCTTGAAACGAATTCTTTGGAGATTGTGAGAACTAAATGATGAAAAGATAACCTTAACTCCGCTATCTGTCATTATTTTACTATTCTTCAATGTTGCACCTAAGGAATCAAATCCCCCTAAGAGGTTTGCTTCACTATCTACAAGTACAGGGTATTTTCTTTTTGCAATTTCTTCAGCAACAACCCATCCTTCCTGTACCCCTTGAAGAATCAGATTCATACCCCACTTTTCGCCAAGTTTCATTACATCAAGAATGGATTTTGCATCAGAGACCGAAACAAAAACAGGAATCTCCCCATTAAATGCTTTAAAAAGAACTTCAAGCTCTTCAAAAGGAAGAGATAACGTGTGTAGTTCCCCTAGAGAGAAACTTTTAGAGTTTTGCATGTAGAAATCAGCATCTTCTTTCCATTTTTTCCAGAGTTCTTTCCCCTTTGACCCCCCTTCCCAAGGCAGGGATATTGATTGTTTTTCACTACATTTTCTTGCATATCCAGGTATTTCTCGATTGTCTGAAAGGCAAACAATCCCATTTAAGCCACTTCCTCTTATCAGGGCCAGCGCTACCCCTCCCCTTCTTGCTAGTTTTACATGACTTGCATCAGGCTTGAAGTCATCAATATTCATCCTTGAGAAACCTCTTTGCTCCTGTATCCCCGAAACTCCCGAGGCTGTGTGGTTGTGAGAGTGGCCGTGGCTGTGGGTGGATTCGAGATCCATAATATCAGAACCACTTATTGAAGGGAGCCCTATCGATGTACCAATATCAAAAAATCCAATAGTTGCAATTAGCCCAGAACCATCTTTGACAGTATATCCATCTGGGTTAGTTTTTTGCCATGCAACATAGCCACTTTCAGAAATGCTTTCTATAAGGCCGTTTTTAATGAGTATTATTGCATTTGGAATTTTTTCGATGCATTTTTCAGAAGGATCATCAATGCATTTTTTAGTTCCAATCCAGGCTTCAACATTCTGGATAGCAATCTTTTCTTCAGATTCAATGGTTGTTGAAAGAGTCCATCCTAGGTTGAAAAAAGAACTAAATAAAAATATGAAAACACTCATTTCAAACTCCTGTCAAAAGTCCATTGTCCTGTTTCGAAGTCACTCCAGCCTGAAATCCCCTTGCCTTTATCCCACATTATTTGACCATCTATGATCGTCGTTTCCGAAATAGCCTTGATGGAAAAAGGATGGTGGCTCCATATAACTAAATCTGCCATTTTCCCAGGTTTCAAACTTCCTGTTTTCTCATGTATATCTAAACCCCATGCCGCATTGTATGTAAACCAATCAATAGCTTCCTCTTCTCTGATATCCAAACCTTTTTCAATGGCTTCGTAGTAGATTTGAGCTGCACGTTGGTTTAGTCTTTGTATATCGATTGCACTGTCACTGTGGATTATCACATTCACCCCTTCAAGATGGGATAATCCTGGGCCTGCTGTTGTTGCATCGTAGGCTTCATATTTGAAACCCCACCAATCTGCCCATATCCCAACCCCTGTATTGTTTTTTGCCAAAACATCTCTAATTTTGTATGACTCAATAGCATGGTGAAAAACCCTCAAATGCCAATTGAATTCATGCGAAAGGTTCAACATGTGTAAAAGATCATCAGCTCTATAGCAATGGACTTGGGCCAGGATGTCTCCATCCATGAGCATCATCATTGTTTCCATTGTCAGGTCTCTTGATGGGGGATCTGGCTCTTCCCCTTTTTGTTTTTCAGTCCATTCCACCCATTCTTTTTCCCATTTTTTCCAACCTCTTGAGTATTCGACAGCACTGATCCAGGCCTGTCTGTCCCTGTAGAGGTTCCCCATTCTTGTTTGGGGGCCTCCCCTGTCTCCATAAACCCTTTTCGGATTTTCTCCACATGCCATTTTTAAGCCATCTTTTGCTCCCGGGAATCTCATATCTTGCGGTGTTAGTCTTGGGTGCAATTTCAGAGTTGCTCCATGTCCACCTATAAGATTTGCAGAACCAGGAAGAACCTGGATTGTTGTTGTTCCACCAGCAACAGCTCTTTCAATAGCTATATCCTGGGGCCAAAATGCATGAATTGTTTCGATTCCAGCTGTTATTGGATTAACCATTTCATTTCCATCGCTATGAGCTGGCGCCCCAGGATTTGCATAAACTCCCATATGGGAATGAATGTCAATCATTCCAGGGGTAATGTATTTGCCCTCAATATCAAAAACAAGAAAATCGTCTTCAATGTTGCTTGTGAAGTCTCCTTCTCCAACAGAGTGGATAAGTCGATCTTTTAGCAGTATCCAGCCTCTTTCAATAAACAACCCCTCTCCCTGGAATATTTTTGCATTTTTTATCAGAATTGGATTTGGTGTATTCTCAAACCTGAGTTCCCCTCTCACTTCCTTCCATGGAGGTTCAACATCCACCTTCTCAGCTTTTTCTTTTGAGAAGAGGTTTCCTACCCCAAGAATAAGCACTAAAAGGATTCCCATTTCGTATTGATTCTATTTACAATCAAAGAAAAACAATGACACTTCTTTTGTTTGATATTGATGGAACTTTGTTGTTGACAGGTTTTGCTGGAGTCGATGCTTTTGAAGATTCAGTAAAGAAAATGTACAACAAATCCCCAGGAACTGTTGATTTTTCTGGAGGGCTGGATTCCGAGAATGCGAGAGCTTGGATTTCTGG
>CAZFBE010000053.1:0-3999 GCA_964517115.1 uncultured bacterium | reverse complement strand
TGAAAAAAATGAGCTTTCTCTCATTTGGTGGATCTGTAGCAACATTAAACAGTGAAGGTGAAGTTGAACCAATAATTGCAGATGTTATTGTTTTAAACAGTGTTGAAGAATTGAGTTCTGAGGTTGAAGGAAAAATAGTTTTATTCAACATCCCCATGCCAGAAAACTCACTCACAGGATATGGTGCAGTTTCACGTTTCAGATATTCGGGTGCAATAGAGGCAGCAAAACATGGGGCTGTTGGAGCTTTACTTCGATCAATCACCACAAATAGTTTAAACACCCCTCACACAGGAGGAATGGGTTATTCAAATGAATATAAAAAAATTCCTTATGGAGCTGTAACGATTGAAGATGCAATGGCTATGGCCAAAATGCAGGAAATGGGAATCCCTATAAGAATCCAAATGAAGTTATCAGCAAAAACATACCCTGATGCTCTTTCACATAATGTTATCGGCGAAATCAAAGGAAGCAAATATCCCGATGAGGTGGTTATTGTTTCTGGACACCTTGATGCATGGGATGTCGGACATGGAGCTTTTGATGATGGAGCCGGAGTTGTTCATGCAATGGAAACCCTAAGCATCATTAAAAGATTGGGCTTAACCCCAAAAAGAACAATAAGGGCAATCCTTTGGACAAATGAGGAAAACGGGGCGAGGGGAGGAAGTGAATATTCCAAAGAATACGGGAAAAACACGTTTGCCGCAATTGAATCGGATTTAGGTGCTGAAAAACCAACCGGATGGGTATCGGAAGGTAATGAAGAACAGAAGAAAATGCTTGAAAATATTCTCAAAGGAACAGGGTTGGATCTTATTGGCAATGGAAGCGGTGTTGACATTGGTCCAATGAGAGAGCATGGGGTTCTTTTGATAGGTTTGAGAAATATCAGCGTTAGGTATTTTGATTATCACCATGCCCCTTCAGATACATTGGACAAAATCAATGAAGAAGAGTTTGAGGAAGGTTTGGCTCATATTGCCACATTAACCTGGGCTCTTGCTAACATTGAAACCTTTGAAAATTAAGAAAAATTAGATAATTTTTTTTAGAATAAAATTTCATGTCAAAAGAAACAAGAACAATCGCAGTTATAGGAAACTTGGGGGTTGGAAAAACTCTTTTAGTTGAATCAATGGCTTATAAAGCTGGAGCAGTAACAAGGGTTGGAGAACTGCAAAAAGGAACGAGCAGCATTGCTGTTCACCAAGAAGAGAAGGATAGGAAAATGAGCCTTTTCCTCTGCCCTGCTTGTTTTGATTTCAATAATTACAGATTTCAGATGATCGATACTCCTGGATCAAATGACTTCAGGTGCGATAGAACTGCAGGGCTTGCAGTTGCAGATGCTGCACTTTTGGTTATTGATCCAACAATAGGGGTAGATATGGCTTCGAAAAGACTTTTAACAGAAGCACAATCTTTCAAACTTCCTGTAATGGTTGTAATCTCAAGAATGGATAACAGCAATGCAAACTCAGAATGCTGGAAAGATTTTGGAGTTGATTCAGTGGTCCCTTTCCAAACAAACATAAACACTGGAGACGCCTTTGAAGAACCAACCGAACTTTTATCAGAAGGGTCTGATTTACCAGAATCCCTTCTGGAAAAAGTTGTTGAGCAAGACGAAGAGTTGATGGAGTCTTATTTTGAAGGAAATGAATTACCTTTTGACAAGCTAAAAAAAGCCTTTGCTGATGGTGTATCTAATTCAGAAATAGTGCCCGTATTGTTTTGTTCATCTGTTTCCCAGGCAGGAATAGAAAGCTTAGCAAAAACTATTGGAGACTTGTTCCCCGGTCCAGCAAATTCAATTTTTTCTAAAAGATCAGACATTTTAGGAAAAAGTGATCCTGCTTTACAGATATTCAAAACACGTCATGAAGGGAAGATGGGAGAAGTTCAGTATGCAAGAGTCGGTTCTGGGAAGGTAAGCAAAGGAGACACTCTTAAAAATGCTCGCACAGCAGATAACGAAAGGTTGACCCAGCTTTACAAAGTTAATATCGGAGATAGGGAAGGTGTTGATTCTGTAGAAGCTGGAGATATCGTTGCATTAGTGAAGCTAAAAAGCACACTAGGTGGAGATACTTTGAGCAAGGGAGCTGGAAAACTAAAAGCAATCCCATTCCCAAAACCAACATCCTGGGAAGCTATAGATTCTGAAACAGAGAAAGATGCAACAAAGGTCAGTGATGCAATAAAAACACTCTTGAGAGAAGATCCAGCAGTAACTTATGGGTACAAATCAGAGACGCATCAAAATGTTATTGAATGTTTTGGTGAAATTCAACTTTCTGTTCTTTCATCAAGGGCACAAAATGAATTTGGCGTCAAAGCAATTGCATCAGCTCCAAAAATCCCCTTCAAGGAAACTCTTACAGGAACAGGGAGTGCAACATACAGACACAAAAAACAGTCTGGAGGGTCTGGACAGTTTGGAGAATGTGCACTAAAAGTCCAACCGCTTTTGCGAGATGAGGGTTTTAAGTTTGTGGACAGCATTGTAGGAGGGAAGATTCCAAAAAAGTTTATCAGCTCTGTAGAGAAAGGAGTTTCTCAAGCAATGGAAAAAGGCTCTTTGATCGGGGCTGAAGTTGTAGATATAGAGGTTTCGGTGTTTGATGGAAAAACTCATGATGTTGACTCCAATGATATATCCTTCCAGATTGCAGGACTCCAATGCTTTAGGCTTTTGGAGAGCCAATGTCAAAAAATCATCCTTGAGCCCATCTATAAAGTAAACATCACTATCCCTGACACCCTGATGGGAGAAATTATTGGAGATTTAAATTCAAGAAGAGGAAAGATACTTGGACAAGATGCTAGTGGACAAGGGTTAACAACAATAAAAGCTGAAGTTCCTTTGATGGAAATGTACAAATACGACAACTCCTTAAGGTCTATCGCCAAGGGAGATGGTTTCTTTGACATGGATTTCCATACTTATGAACCATTGCCTGCAGATCAAACAAAAAAGATAGTGGCTGCACATCAGGCCGAAAATAAGAATTAATGTCTTTTTTATTAATTTATCAACTTTTTTTAAGCTTCCTGCATGTAACACCTGATCATTCAAATCTTAATTACAGTTATGGAATGTTTGAAAGAACGACACTTGACTTGTGGTTAGCCAAAACAGAATCCCCCTCTCCCCTAGTTGTTTATTTCCATGGAGGGGGGTTTAGATGGGGGGACAAACAAAATGCCAATCAAGAATTTTTAGAAAACATGCTTGAAAATGGAATTTCTTTTGCTTCTGTAAATTACAGGCTCAGCTCACAGGCCCCATTTCCTGCACAATTGCAAGATGCTGGAGCAGCAATACAATTCTTAAGAGGCCGTGCTGAAGAATTTAATTTAAATCCTGATTCTTTTGGATCTATGGGGGATTCTGCAGGTGGGGTTATAGCTTTGTGGTTGGCATTTAATGATGACTCCTCTGATAAAAAAAGTCCAAGAAACATCTTCCCCTTCGAAGGATCCACCAAGGTGCAAGCAGCTGTTGGGATAGCGACCCAAACAACCCTGGACCCAAGAGAGATTTTCAAACTTTTCAATACAAACCAACTAGAACAAGCTTTATATGGTTTTTATGGAATGAGGTCAACTGACGATGTAAACAATCCAAGATTTCAAAATCTTTTCGAATGGGCATCTCCGATCAATCACGTTGATGAGAAAGACCCCCCTGTGTTATTGCATTATTGGCAAAAAAATGAAGATCTCCCAAAAAATGTTTCTGGAGAAATATACATCCATCATCCAAAATTCGGATTTCACCTAAAAGAGAAAATGGATGAATTAAATGTTGAATGTCTTTTGAGGATTTATGAAAACAATCCAAATAAAGCTTGGGTTGAAATTATTGATTTTTTCAACAAGCATCTAAATTAATAATATATAAATATATTATTTTTAAATCATTACAATTACTTTTAAATATTTGTTAATAAGGAGGATTTTTATGAACAAGTTAGCTAAGATACTTTT
>CAZFBE010000052.1:0-4122 GCA_964517115.1 uncultured bacterium | reverse complement strand
AGGGAGCTGTTTTTATTGATGATTCAGAAGATGTTATTAAGAAAAAAATAAAAAAGGCTGTTACTGATATGGGTTCTGATAATGATGGAATGTCTCCTTCTGTAGAAAATTTGTTAGGTTTGTTAGAGGCGTGTAATGAAAATGAATACAAATCTATGTTTGAGGCTTACGAATCTAAAGAATTGAGATATGGAGACTTGAAGGTCTCCTTAGGTAAGGAGCTTTGCAGTTACCTCAAGCCTATAAGGGAAGCAAAAGAGGAATGGGTTCAAAAGCCTAAGGATATTGACGAAATCCTTTTTGAAGGTGCTAAAAAAGCATCATTAATTGCCGGGCCAAGAGTTAAAATTGCTAGGAAACTAGTTGGTTTAGATTAGCCCAATATCCCTATTTTTCTTTCAACCCTAAAGGGTTGAACTTTTTACCCTTTACTTATACAATGATTAGGTTCAAACTTATATGATGATTTTTGTATTTTTGCTAGGAGGCAGTTATGAATAAAAAGTTTTTATTTTTGTTAGTTATTTTTGGAATCAGTGCTATCGCATGTAGCGGTGGAGATGATTCTTCTGGAGGCAATTCGTCCGGAGGGTCTGGTGGCGGTGGCGGAGGAACAACCTTCGCAGATGTCGAACTTACTGATGGTCCTAGCAGTAGCCTTTTGTCAGGAGAGGTTTTTCTCCCTGGTAGAAGGTATGAATTAAGTGCTACAGCAAATAATGCAATCAATTATCAATGGTGCTTGAATACAAATTCTGGTGTTGATCCAGGTTTCTTAATGTACGGAAACAATATTGGCAACACCACAATACAAGGGTGTGCTTCATACATAGAGACCCCACAAGGTTCTTCCTCAGTTATTTATTGGCATGCTCCTTTATTTTCTCAAGATGTAGACATTAAAGTTACAGCTGTAGGAGAGGGTTCTGGAAACACTCAAGCTTTGGAAAGGGATTTTGAGATAGGAATGGGCATAAATATTAATAGTTTGCCAAGTCCCCTAGCAGGAACTTATACAGTTAGTGGAACAATAGAAGGCCAGAGGTGCTTTGGTGCAAATTCTTGTGCTGATATCAATATTGCAGTTGATTCTGAATTCTTTGGAACAGAGCAGATGGGAATATCTCATCAGTCAACAGTTATATGTGATCCAGCTGAAGCTTGGGACTGTAGTCCAACGACTACTATTTTCAATGTTGTCTCTGTTCAAACTCATGATTCAGGAAGTGGAGCTTTGGTTGCAGAGTTTACAAAAGGATCTACAGTTAAATTCAGAGACCTTGACTCTGATCCAAGGTCAAGTATTGTGAAATGTACTAAGTTTGATTTTCTTCCATCTGACACAGAATGTCAGGATCCAACTGCACCTGCTGGTCTTCTTGTTTTGGAAAATCCTTTAGATGCACAGGTTGATGATGGTGTTGATGTTTGGAATGTTACAAGATGGCAATCTAGTTGGGATACTGAAGTTAACCCTACAGCAGGAGATGGTACTTATCAGTTAGTTGCACAGGTTACTGACGGAATTAAAAGTGCTCAAGATACAAGAACTGTTGATATTAACAATGATTCAAGTGGAGGAACTGACAAGCAAGTTCTTGTAACTTCTCCTAAAAACAATGACATTATTGCTCCAGTTTTAACAAGTTATGGTCCTGACTGCATTGAGGGTACTTCTGATGATGGTGAAATTGGTTGGTTTGATCCAACCACTTCAACTTACGTGACTGATGGTTTTAGGTGTGTGACATTTTCTGCAGTTGTAGATACTTCTGTCTCTAATGTTACTTCTGTAGATTTTTATGTAGATGGACAGGTTGCTTGTAGTGATAATAATGGTAATGACTCTGATGGTTGGTCTTGTGTTGCTGAGGCAACTTACCTTCCAAACATCAAGGTAGGTGGTACTAATTCATTCAATCCAATTGCAGGAAATTCCCAGGTTAAGGCTTATGCTAATACTGCTATAACTAACTTTGATTCAGACGAAGTTGATTTTGAATTATTGAATTGTGGAACTCTTGTTTCAGATAGTCTTCTAGGAAATGTAACATGGGGTATTGAAGATGCTCCATATTTTTTAAATGAAGATTTTGAGATTAAGGGTAATCTGACATTGGATACAGATTTAAATAATACTAACAATGATTCTTTGAGAATTAGAGTAATGAACCCAGATGGCTCTCCTCCAATTGGCATAGATGTTACTGGTAATTTAACAACTGTTGGATCAAACGGAGTTGTTCTTGAACCAGTTACTGTCGGAATAGGTGTTCCGGGGGTTGACAATGGGTATTGTCCTGGACAGCCTCAAAATGCATCAACTGCTTCTTCTGGCGATTGGGGTCAATTAAAGTTTTCTGCAGGCTCAAGTGGAAATGTAGAAAACATGGTCCTAAGGTATGGTGGTGGAATCAGTGACCTGGTTTCTCCAGCTCTTGAAGCAGGTTTAATTATTCAATCTGCTGGAGAAATTGAAGATGGTGTTGATATCAATAATGATGGTGATGCCAACGGGTCTTCTTTGGTTTTTGATGGATTAGAGATAGATAATTCAAATGGTACTGGTTTGATTGTTACTGGAAGCCCTTTGATTACGCAACCAACAATCAACAGTGCAGATTTAACTGTTTCTAATAGTACAGGTTTTGGAATGATAATGCATCCAGCCTTCAGCGGTTTAGAAGATTTGGATGGAACTGGAGATTTACCAACTTTTACCGGTAATGAAGATGGAGATTCAATTCAGATAGAAGGAGGTAATATTCCTCAGGCACTTTCTGTTTTGTTACAAGATTGTCCAAATATATTTACTAATTGTCCGAATTTCTGGGGTGAGGTTAGATGGCCCGCAGTTGTTGGCGCTTATGTTGTAGATGGTTTGATATCTGTTGAAGCTGGAGCAAGTTTAAGACTTGAAGCTGGTGCGGTTGTTAAGTTTTTGACAACAGCTTCGGGAATTACTTCAAGTGGAAGGCTCGCTGTTGGAAACAATATTGGGGATGTTGCATACCTAACTTCATTTAATGATGATTTTGCAGGAACATTCAATATCCCAGGTGGAGGTATTGTTGATTGTTCTAATGTGAACAGTTCAGGGCATCCTGTATGTGACACAAACAAGGACGGTATTTCAACAGGAAGTCCCGGAGAGTGGGGATCTGTGAAGTTTGATATTGGATCTGTCGGGTATGTTGAAAATACTATCTTGAGGTATGGTGGTTCAGATCCTTCTTTGGGTGTTGTACAGGTTCAAAGTACATCTTTGAGAAGTGGTAGTGACGATGTTGATTGTGATGATCCAGAGATGCAAGTTGTAGATTGGGATAATCCAAATGACCCTGTTTCTGATGAAGAAAGTGACCTAAAGGAAGATTGTGTTGTTATTCAAAATAATAGGATAATGGATGCTGGTGGTTATGGTGTCTCAGTCACTGGACAGCCAAATGTTTATCCAACAATTAGAAAAAACATATTTACAAGCTTGAGTACTTATCCCGTTTTGCAGGTTCCAAGTTATACAGGTATTTCTGATGTTCAGAACGATCAAGTCAGTCCTACTTTTTGTAGTAATTTAACTGGTGAAATTGTTGGGACTGCATGTGAAACCAATGATAATAAATTCTGCAACTGGGATGAAGGTTCAAATTCATGTTTTGCTCCTACATCCTCCGATTCTTTTTATGGGATAAGAATGCTTTTAGGGAGAGTTACAGATAATGAAATAGCAATATTAAAACCTATGGATAGGGGAGATCATGGTGGAGACGAATCTGTGAATTCTCCTACACCAATGCCATATGTTGTAGATCAAGATATGTCCGTTGAAGAAGACTTAGATGGAGATGGTCTTTCAGGTATATTTTCAATTTTGCCAGGTGTTTTGGTTAAACTAGACTCTTCTGGAGGTGGTATTTCTGCAGCAGGTACTTTATGTATAGGTTCTTCCTGGGATGAAAATTCTGAGACTTGTGTAGTTCCACAGAATTCAGGGGATGAATATTGGATTGATTTAGATAGCAATGGACAGTTAGATGAAGTTGTTTTTAGTTCAATTAGCGAAGATGATATTCTTGGTGAAGGTGATACAAATGGTGATACTTCTTCAAGTTCTGCACAACC
>CAZFBE010000051.1:0-4612 GCA_964517115.1 uncultured bacterium | reverse complement strand
GTTAACCTCCCAAAATATATTTGATTAAATTATAACTAATCATAATAATTTAACCACCGCCTGGAGCAAAACCTCTACCCATCTCTCCAGCTCCGCCACCAGAATTACCACCACCAGTTGATGTTGTATTTCCTCCTGAATCAGGAATGAAGGATCTCGGATCAGTGTTAGCCCTTCCGTCTTCTGATAAATAATAAGCTGAACCTTCAATTACAGCTGCTTCCCATGTTCCTACAGGCCTGATACTAAAACCAGAAGTTCCTGATTGGTAAAACTGCATTGCCAACTGGTAAGCTCCTAAGAAATACTCTCCTTCCCTATTTAAAACAGAAGGCAATCTTTGGACCTTGTCATAAGTTCCCGCAGCAGCCATTACAAATGGTAATTTATTTATAAGCATATCTCCTTCAATATGAGGGCCTACACTACCAAAGTTATAACTTCCAGGTCCAAAAACCTCTGTAACTCTTGGAATTTCCCATTGATCAGGAATCTCCTCTCTTCCTTTTTCCTCCCATTCAACAGCAAGAAGCTGACATGTCAATCCAGCTATTTGACAAGAAGTGTTTATAGCCCCAAAAAAATTATCCTGGATATCCCAGTTGTCTTTAAAAAACATAGGAAGAGCTTCTTCCCACTTCTCAACATAAACATCATTTAGGTCTACAAGCTCATGAACTTCATTGCTCTTTTGCTTCATCTCTCCAGTTCTCTGTCTTTCATTTGTTATATTGCCTTCAATCGAAGCAATCTCATCAACTTTAGGTTTTTTCATTCCTGTTTCAAAATAATACCAACCACCACCAACCAAAAGAATAGTCAAAACAACAAATCCTATATATTGTCCTTCTTTGTTTTTTCTGGATTCTTGCGTTGTAGCAGCAGCTTCAATTTGAACACCACCTACAATTTTAGGGCCTTCATCCTTTTTCTTAAAAAACATTTATCGACCTCCTCCAACGCCACCAACACCCATGCCGCCAGCCATACCGCCAGAAGTTGGAGGTGGGGTAGTTGCAGAAGAAGCATCACCTCTACCCATTGACGCTTCAAGTTGAGCTTGAATTGCTTGGCTGTCCAAAAGTTCTGCACTAATATCAAATTGCATTTCAAAATTGTATAAAAATGTAACATCTGGCTTTGCTTCAAAGAAAGCTGTCAACTGCTGAAGAGCGCCTCCTGCAGAACCTGCTTGCTGCTGAACAACAGCATTTGGGTCAACATCTACAGCATAAGACCAAGAAAATTTCAATGACCCACGATTAAAGAACTTGCTTGCCTGAATTGCTTTAGCAAATTTATATATATCTTCTTCAGTAATTGACTGTCCAAAAATTGAAACATTTGTCATATCTTCGACAACGATCCCAACAGGATTGTTTCCATTCCCAGCCCTTTGCGAAAGCCAAACATTCTTTGGTATAAGAGTCCTAATCTCGTCCAGAAGAACCTCCCAAGGAAATTGTGTTGCCCCAAGAAGGGTTACTGCATAGACTTTTGGCCTCATGGTATTGTAAGAATCCATTTCAGTATCAAACAAAGTTGCATCTTTTTGATAGGAAAAAGACCTAGTACACCTTCCTAGTGATGGCGGGTTTGTTTCTACTCCGTCCCACTCCCCTGACAATGCATCACAAACAGTTTTCAAGACCTCAGGACTTGTGTTCATGCTCCACGTTCTTGTAGACGTTTGTTCTCTTTTTACTTTTTGTAACTCTTGATTTTTTGCTACGATTTTTGTATCAAGATCCTTTAAAACAGTAAAACCATAAAAAGCTCCACAAAAAGCCAGAACAACAACCCATTTAATTATTCCTACAGAAGTTTTCTTTACCGTAAATTCACGTGGTAACAAATTGAAAGTTTTTAATTGTTTTGCCATAATACTATAAGGCCTCCGATGCTAGTGAAACAGCAGTTGCTATTTCATAAACAGCTCCTCTCATTTTGTCAGGAAACCATTCAGTTGAACCATAATCAATATTTTCAAGAGGGTCCCCTAAAACAACATCTAAACCACTTTTTTCGCTAAGGTATGCATCTATATTATTGAATCTTCTTATGTTTCCTATCAGAACAACCCTTCCAAGTCTCTCTCTACTTCGTGACCAGGATTCAAAATATCTTTTACTTGAATCTATATCTGAAGCAAAGTTATCAAAAACTTTCCTTAATGCAACATTAACATCTGCAGAGGATGGAAGATTGGAATCTTCATCAGCTTCTTCTTCTTGATTTTCTTCATTTCCAAAAGAAGCAAATGGGTCATCATCTCCAGAATCTTCAGAAGATTCAGAAGAACTTGAATCAAGTAAATCTATATCGGTCATTCTGAAAATTTCAGGCAGATCCTGAACAGAAACTCCATCAGAAAGCTCTCCAGTGAAATCACGTATTACTTTTTCATAGCCAAACTCTATAGTTCTTGACAATCTTCCAGGAGTCAAAGGCATCGCTTTCTTTTTCTTTTTTTTCTTCTTTCCTTCCTCTATGTCTAAATCCAAATCATCATTGGAGCCTGAAACAAATAAAATATCAGTTATAGCATTCCTCAAGTCAACTATTGCAACAGATTGAGAGTAGTCTTCAAAATATCGAGATAAAACATTTGTTGCAGAAAGGAAACCAACTTTAACACCAACAGGATCCATATTGAGTTTCTGCAATGCCAAAAGGATTGGATCCAAAATAGAGTATCTCGTTGCAACAATCATGACTTCCTGCTTTTCGATTTCATCTTCCAAAATATCCCTTAAAACTTCATATTTAAATAAAGTGTCTTCAGGTGGAAATGGAACATATTGACCAAGTTGAACATTTATTGTTTCTCTAAGTTGTGCTTTTGTCAATCGTGGAAGACGAACAACCCTGACAACTGAATTTGTACCTGAAAGACCGACAACAGCCTTTTGTCCATTTATGCCTGCATCTTCCAAGCCTTTCTTTAATATTTCAAAAAACTTTTCTTGATCCTGGATTCTTCCCATCCTCCAAACACTTGAATCCATTGGGATGAAAGCAACTCTTTCAAGAACCATTTCTTTTTTTCTTTTGATCATCTGAACAACCCTTATTGAATTGTCTTGAAAATCAAATCCGACAACAGCTTTTTTATTGGGCTTGATCTTTTTTGGTTTTTTGGAAACCTTTGAATTTTCTTTTTTAACCTTTTTTCCAGGTTTTGAAAATTTAGAAAAAAGACCTTTTTTTGGAGAAGTCTTTACTTCAGAATCCTCTGAAGAATCTTTCTTACCTTTTTTTAAAAAACTAAATAATGCCATTTATTAATTTTGACTATTAATCAACCTCACTGTAATCAAGAACAAAACTTCTTGATCCGTAGTATTTGTATCAGTCTTTGTGAACAATTTACCTAAAATTGGAACATCTCCAAGCCAGGGGAATTTATTAATAGAAGTTGCAACATTCTCTCTAGAAAGTCCTCCCAAAACTAAAGTTTCACCATCTTTAAGGACAACCAAAGTTTGAACCGAGTTGTTAGCAGTAGCAGGAACCTCAGATCCAGCTTGTCCCGGAACAGTTATAAAACCTGTTATTTCAGAGAAAGATGGTGATAGGAATAATGTAACTCTTCCCTCATCATCAATATTAGGAGTTAATTGCAATTGAACACCTGTATCAACCTGATTAACAGTTGTGTTTTCAGTGATTGTTGTTCCACCGTTTCCATCAGGAACAAAAATTGTTGATGTTGTAATGAAAGGAGTTGTCTGTTGTATATTCACAAAACAAGGAATTCCATCAGAACAAACAACCCTTGGGGTTGATAGAACCCTACCTTGATTCTTGTTTAAAGCAGCAGATAGAGCAGCTGTGTAATCTTCTAAATTTGTACCATTGTTTCTACCTAAAATAGCCAAAGAAACAGATGTACCAAAAGTCAACTGGAATCTATCCCAAACAGCTTGGTTTTGAGATGGATCACTCGACAAACCAAAACTCTTGGTGATTCCGTGGTCAAGAGTGAACATTTGAACCTGTATGTCAACCTGCCTAGGTGGTTTATCTAATTTTCTAATCATGTCTTCGATAGTTTCTATCAATTCAGGAGTACCTCTCAAAATCAATTTGTTACCTTTTGCAGGGAAAATACTTCCACCTTGTCCACCGCCGCCGAAGCCACCGCCGCCGCCAGTTCCACCGCCGCCGAAGCCACCGCCGCCGCCGCCAAGGCCACCGCCGCCGCCACCGCCGCCGCCAGGAATTCCACCAAACTGAGTTGGAGAATAATCTGGCAATGTTGAAGAAAAACCTCCAAAGCCGCCACTACCGCCGCCGCCGAAGCCACTACCGCCGCCGCCGAAGCCACCACCGCCGCCGCCCATGTTTCCTCCTCCCATTGGACCCATGTAATAAGCAAAAGCTCCAGGCTCCATTTCTAATTGTCCAAGAATTGTGAAAAGCAAAGTTGGGTTTGCGTAGTCGATTTGAATTATCTTAATAACATCCAAACCATATTTTGTTTCTATCTCTGCTCTCTCACCAATAATAACAATAGGAACACCAGCATCACTATTTCTGACCCTGTATTCAAGACCTGCACTTCTAACAATTGTGTCTAATGCTGTATCAAAATCTACAGGTGGTAATG
>CAZFBE010000050.1:0-4928 GCA_964517115.1 uncultured bacterium | reverse complement strand
ACAGAAGATTCAAGTGCAGCTTTTGCCACACCCATTACGTTGTAATTTGGTATGACTCTTTCTGCACCAAGATAACTGATTGTCAAGACTGAAGCATCATTGACCATGACCGGCATGAGTGCTTTTGTCAATCCTATTAATGACCAAGCACTGACATCAAGTGCAAGTTTGAAACCATCCCTTGTTGTATCAACAAACCTTCCAGCAAGCTCCTCTTTTTTTGCCATAGCAACGGCATGTACCAAGAAGTCTATTTTTCCGAATCTTTTTTCTATTTCAGCAGGAGCATTTTTCAGATGGTCATCATTTGTGACATCAAGTTCAAAAACCTGGTCTGATCCAAGTTCTTCAGCAAGCTTTCTTACTCTACTTTCAAAGGGTTCAAGGTATGAGAATGCTAATTCAGCTCCTTGTTTAACACAGGCTTTTGCAATTCCCCAGGCTATTGAGTGCTTGTTGGCTACTCCAACAACCAATCCTTTTTTTCTTTCAAGAATGCCCATTCGTCTTAATTTTATCTGCTTTCACGACTCTCAAGCTTTAAATCGACTTCGTATTGCTCATTTTCTCGGATATATGTAACCTTGATGGTTTCACCGGGTTTGTATTTTTCCAATGCATACATGAAATCTTCCAGGCTTTTTATTTCAGTTGAGTTTATTTTGACGATTCTGTCTTTTGCTTGAAGCCCAGCTTTCTCAGCTGGAGATGCTTTTGAGATTCCACCAATTAGGTATCCCGAATCACCACTATCTGCATAGTCAGGGATTGAACCAAACCATGATCTCCATCCTGACTCAGGCATGGCTTCTTCCTCTTCCTCGGCAATAATTTCTGGCGCAATATCTTTTTCCGATGAAACACTTAGGTCCATTGATGATGCAATTAAATCGATTAATGATATTGAAAACTTGCCAATTTCCTCCAATCCTTCATAGTCAACCTTGTCAGGTGTATCGGCTGGCGTGTGATAGTCATCGTGAATACCAGTGAAGATGAACATTGCTGGCACCCCTTTATCTATAAATGGTGCGTGATCAGATCTGCCATCACCAAAAGTTGACTTTTCAAAATTCAAATTTTCATTCAACCCTGTCAGTTCCGACCAGAATTCATCACTTTCAAAAAGCTCAGAGCTGTTTATTCCACCCATGAGTATTTTTTCATTATCGGAATACCTGCCAACCATGTCAAGATTCAGCATGAAATCTATCTCTTCCATTATCTCAGGATTGTTATTTGTGAAATATCTGCTGCCCAAAAGTCCGCTCTCTTCTGCATCAAATAGCATGAAGTAAAAATTCCCAGGTCTTTCTTCTGGGGGCATGTGGGAATAGTAATTTGCCAATTCCAAAACTCCAGATGTTCCACTTGCATTGTCGTCAGCTCCCCAGTAAACCTCTCCAGAACTATTTTTACCCATGTGATCTTTATGGCCACCAATGACAAAAGTTTTGTCTTTGCCGCTATCTAGGTAACCTATGACATTGAAAGCAGTGACATAATCAAGTTCAACTTTGGTTGAGAATGACAGTGTTTTTTCAGCAGGTGTTTTTTTCGACTTGAGACTTACATCCGCATCACTAAAAATTTCCGAGTAGGTTTCTGATGTTATAAGCCCTATAGGGATTGGGGAAGCTCCCCATCTTATGGTTCCACCAACATTAATCAAACCTCCTGGATTATCTGATCCAAGGTATATGAAAAGGACAGCTGATGCTCCATGCTCCTTTGCAACCTGAGTTTTGACTCTCAACATTCCAAGCCTTCTGTTTTCCCTGAGGTTTAAAGGATGGTCTTCTTCAACATCAGGCAAGCCCAATATCATTACCGCAATCCCACCTTCAAGATTTATCTTGTTGCCTTCGGCATCTACCCAATCATTCCAGTCAGATTCATTTTCAGCAATCCCATAACCCAAAAACCATGCTTTGCCTTCAACATCACCATTAGCCGTGTAATCGATTGGAGAAAAGTCGATTCCTTTTTCAAAGGATTTTGAACCATATCCAAGTTCAGATTCGACATTTTTTGTTCCAAGAAGAACTTCAAATTCCTCTAGCCATGATTCTGTTAAGTGGAAATATTCAAACCAGTCCAGAATCTGTTTTGAGGAACTGACACCACCTTCTTGCCCTATGCCTCTTCCTAGATATTTATCTCCCGAAAGTTCATAAACCAACCATTCAAAATCCTCTGCCGTAATCTCAATGTTTCCAAGCGGGTGATCTTCATTGCCATGATTATGTTCATTTGTTTCTTGGAGGTTTTTGCTCAATTGAGCTTGCTGTTCGTAGCTGTCTTGTGACTGGGAACAGCTTGTGATTAGCGATAATAAAATTATTGGAAATAGTTTTTTCATTTTTCAATTTCTCCTTTTTTTTGTGATGAAGAATTGATTCTATATTGAAAGAAGTTTACAATAGTACGCCTTGGCGGGTGTAGCTCAGGGGGAGAGCGAATGGTTGTGGTCCATTAGGTCGCGGGTTCAAATCCCGTCACTCGCCCCAAGCGCCTGTAGCTCAACTGGCAGAGCGTCGGGCTTCGAACCCGAAGGTTGCAGGTTCGAATCCTGCCGGGCGTAGGCGATTATAAGAATGAAGTATAGAATTTATAGTAATGATTTTTGGGCCGGTAGCTCAGTGGTAGAGCAGCGGGCTCTTAACCCGTTGGTCGGGGGTTCAAATCCCTCTCGGCTCACGGCTTGCGGAAGTAGCTCAGTGGTAGAGCATCACGTTGCCAACGTGAGGGTCGAGGGTTCGAATCCCTTCTTCCGCTTAGGCCTTAATTTATGAAAAACATTGTTCTAGCTCCTAATTCTGTTAAAAGAATGAAGCCAAACAAGGCTTTGATTACCTTTAACGTGAGCAATGATGAGTTTTCCCAAATTGAAAAAAATCTATACAAGAAGTACAAAAAACAAATCAAGATACCAGGATTCAGAAGTGGAAAAATCCCAGATCACATGCTGAAAAAATACATTGATGAAGAGTCTCTTTTTGAGGAAGCTGTTCAGGCTGTTTGGAAAAATTCTGCGGAATCTGCAATTGAGAAAAACAATTTGCATGCAATATCGCTTGAGTCAATCAAAAACAAAAAAACAAAGAAGGGTGTAGATATTTTTGTTGAGCTTCAAGTTCTTCCTGAAATCAATGTTGATTTTGTCGATAAGTTTAATTACAAGTTTTCAAAACCGTTACCGGTGAAGGATTCTGCAGTGGATTCCGAATTAAATAAAATTGTCAGTGCGGAAGCTCAATTTTTACCAGCAGAAGATATCAAAAAAGGGGATTATGTAAGGCTTGAAGGAGTTTTCAGTTCAGGAGATTTTGAAGAAAAGATAGAAAGAGCTTTCGAACTTGATGAAAAAACATTGCCATCAAAAACCTTTATAAAGAAAATTTTAGAAGCGAAACCGAATGGTGACCTTTCTTTCAAAAATAAATTTTCAAAAACTTACTCAAACCCTGACCTTGCTGGGAAAATGGTAAGTGTAAATGTGAAAATAACCTCAGTGAAAAGAGAAACTATTCCAGGTATTCCTGAATTGTGCAACAAGTACGGCATGAAGGATGAAGGAGAATTCAAGGAGAGGGTTAAAAGTAATTTGGGAATCCAGAATGAAGACAAAGCATTTGCTGAAGCAAATGAAAAACTCCCTGCAATCTTATTGAAGAAAGTAAAAGATTTTTCTATTCCTGAAGTGATGGTTGATGAAGAGAAGCAGCTTGAATGGAATAACTACTGCACTAACAACAATGAAGAAAATAAGAAAACAGAAATTGAAGATTGGTGGAAGGATAGCGAGAAAACAATTCTTCAAAATATTAAACTTGGCATCATCATCGATGCAATAGCAGATCAAAAAAATATACAGGTTCACAATCATGAACTTGAGTATTTTTTTAGAGACATAGCTTCACAGGTCAGAAGGCCTGTAAAAAAAATCATCCAAGAATCACAAAGAAAAGGCAATTTGCCAATCATTGCGCGTAATATAAGAAGAGCAAAGGTTCGAAGTTCGATCATTAAAGATTTTTGGACAAGGAAGGAGGGTAAATAATGAGTTTAATACCGATGGTTGTTGAGCAAACAAATAGAGGAGAGAGAGCTTTTGATATTTATTCTCAATTACTAAGACAGCACATTATCTTTATTCATGGTCCGATTGAAACACATATGGCAAACCTTGTTGTAGCGCAAATGTTATATCTCGAGAAAAAAGACCCAACAAAAGACATCAGGCTTTATATAAATTCCCCAGGTGGAGAAGTTTCTGCAGGTTTGGCGATAATGGACACAATGAATATCGTTAAGCCAAAAGTTCAAACAATTGCCGTTGGTTTAGCTGCTTCCATGGGTGCTCTTTTATTGTCTTGTGGAGAAAAAGGGAAAAGGGCTGCTTTGGCACATGCGAAAATAATGATTCATCAGCCATTGGGTGGCGTGAGTGGGCAAGCTTCAGACATTGAGATCGAAGCTGCTGAGATTAAAAGGATCAAAGATCAGCTAAATTCAATTCTTTCAAAAAATACTGGAAAGAAAATCGAACAAGTTGCAAAAGACACTGATAGGAATTTTTGGATGGATGCTAATACTGCCAAAAAATACGGACTTATTGATACAGTATTGAAATAATTGAATAATGTCTAATTTTTACAACCCTTTAAAAAATGAGGAAAAATGGATCAAGAAGTGGGCAAAAGATGTTCCTGTTTATGACCAAGAATCAAAAGGCAAACCTTTCTCTATAGTAATTCCTCCCCCTAATGTAACGGGGTCTCTTCATATTGGGCATTCATTAAGTTACACCTTGCAAGACGTGTTTACCAGATGGGCAAGATTGAAAGGTTGCTCTACAAGATGGATACCAGGTAGTGATCATGCAGGTATAGCAACTCAGGCAGTTTTGGAGAAAAAACTTGAAT
>CAZFBE010000049.1:0-5025 GCA_964517115.1 uncultured bacterium | reverse complement strand
TGAATCATGGAAATCTGCAAGAGAAAAAGATGATTTTTCAATTTTTAGAAATGACCTAAAACACCTAATTGATCTTTCAAAGGAAAGGTCAGAATGCCTTGGGTACGAAACCGAATCTTATGACGCTCTCTTAGACAGTTTTCAGGCAGGCATGAACGCAAAGGGAATTGACACACTGTTCACAAGCTTAAAAAACAAATTAACACCTCTTCTTGAAGAGATTCTGGATTGGCAAGGAGAAATCGAGAAGGATCCTATTGCGGGGCACTATCCAAAGGCAGAACAGAAAAAATTCTGTGAGTGGGGAGCCAAGCACATTGGTTTTGATTTTGATGCAGGGAGGATAGACACTGCAGTGCATCCATTTTGCTCTGGAGCTGGCCCAGGAGATGTAAGGCTGACAACAAGATACAATCTCGAAAACCCTTTTGATTCATTTGGAGGGTCTTTGCATGAAGCGGGGCATGGCTTGTATGAACAGGGTTTGCCTTCCGGAAAAGAAGAACATGGGACGCCGTTGAGTGATTCTGTTTCTTTAGGGATTCACGAAAGCCAATCTTTGTTTTGGGAGTCTATTGTTGGACAAAGTCCAGAATTTTGGGAATATGTTTTGCCTTTTTTCAAGGAGCATTTTCCTGGAAGGGCAGATTCGGTAACACATTCACAAATTGTGAGAAGAACCAACAAGGTCTCAAGGTCTTTAATCAGGGTTGAAGCTGACGAGGTCACCTACCCACTTCACGTTATCTTAAGGTTTGAAATAGAAAGGGATATATTTAGAGGCAATCTCTCTGTCGATGATTTACCAGATGCATGGAATCAAAAGATGAAAGAATTGATTGGAGCAACTCCTCCCAACAACACACTAGGTGTTTTACAAGATGTTCACTGGTCCATGGGAGGGTTTGGTTATTTCCCAACTTATGCTCTTGGGAGACTTTATTCAGCCCAATTTGCAGAACAGCTTTCAAAAGACGTTCCTAACTGGAAAAGCAATATGGCAAAAGGCGATTGTTCTCCAGCTTTACAGTGGTCAAGAAAAAATATACATTCAAAAGGTTCTATTTACAGGACTGAAGAATTAATAGAAAAGGTTACAGGGAGTCGCCCTAGCGAAGAGCCTTTCTTGAATTACCTGAGAACAAAATACAAAAAAATATTTAGTTAGTCACAAAGGTCAATACCCATGTTTCCAGCATTTTCTTTTGCATCTTCATAACCCGCGTCAGCATGTCTCGCAATCCCTATCCCAGGGTCATTTGTAAGCACTCGCTCCAACCTCTTTTCTTTTGAGGGTGTCCCATCAGCAACAACGACCATCCCTGCATGCATAGACATTCCAGTTCCAACTCCACCACCACTGTGGAAAGAAACCCACGATGCTCCAGATGCTGTATTCAGTGCAAAATTCAAAAGTGGCCAATCAGCAATGGCATCTGAACCGTCAAGCATAGCTTCAGTTTCCCTGCTCGGGCTTGCAACGGATCCTGTATCAAGATGATCCCTCCCAATAACTATTGGGGCATCAAGGGTTTTGTTTTTCACCATGTCATTCATGGCTAATCCAGCCTTTGCCCTGTCCCCATACTTCAGCCAACATATCCTTGTCGGCATTCCTTCAAAAGGAACTTTTGTTTGAGCCAGGTTAATCCATTTTGCAAGGAAGGGGTCGTCCGGGAAAAGCTCTAGCATTCTTTTGTCTGTTTTTTTAATATCATCTTTGTTCCCTGAGACAGCAGCCCAGCGGAAAGGCCCCATGCCCTTAGAGAAAAGGGGTCTGATGTATGCTGGCAAAAAGCCAGGATAAACATATTCCCCATTTTTGGTTTTAACTTCTTTTAGGCCAGCAATGTAAGCCTGATCCCGAAGCGCATTCCCATAATCAAAAGCAATAGAGCCTCGATTCTTCATTCCAATAATTGCGTCTACATGCTCCACAATTGTTTGTTGTGCTCGTTTTGCATATTCTTTCGGATTGGAGGTTCTTAGGCTATTGAGTTCATTAAGGTCCCCTTCAGGCCAGTAAGCCAAAAGGTTATGAGCTGATGTTTGATCTGTAACTATATCTGGAATTTCATCTCTTTTCAATAATTCCTTGGCCACTGTTGCAACATTACCAACAAGCCCAATAGACATCCCTTTTCCAGAAAGGACAGCCTCATCTTTCCATTTCAAAGCCTCTTCAAGGCTGTCTGTCATCTTGTCACAAAAACCTTGGTCAACTTTCTTTTTAATCCTCTCTTTCAAAACCTCTACGCACAATATGCATGCACCAGACATCGATCCAGCAAGTGGCTGGGCACCACTCATCCCACCAACTCCGCCGGTAAGAATCCATCTGTTTGAAAGGTCAGGGGTGCCGTATTCTTTTTCAGCAAGAGCAACAAATGTTTGGTATGTTCCTTGCAAGATTCCTTGTGTCCCGATGTATATCCAAGACCCTGCTGTCATTTGTCCATACATAAATAACCCTTTTCTATCAAGTTCATTAAAGCATTCTTCATTTGCCCATTTTGGCACTAGGTTGCTGTTTGCGATAATGACCCTTGGGGCATCCTCATGTGTTTTTCCGACATATACCGGTTTACCGCTTTGAACACAAAGTGTTTCATCGGGCTTCAATCTTTTTAGAGTTTCTAATATCCTCCAATATTCTTTCCAGTTTCTAGCAGCTCTTCCTGATCCACCATACACAATTAATTTTTCCCAATCAATAGCCACCCTTGGGTCTAGATTATTCTGCAGCATTCGATAAGCTGCTTCGATATCCCAATTGTGGCAACTTAAAGATTTTCCTACAGGAGCTTTCGGGCTTGATTTTGGTCGAAGGTCCATAAACATAGGCCTTCCATACAATGATTTTTCGTCAAATTTTTCAGGTTGGAAAAAAGTCATTCCCAACGATCTTCTTTGATGTTTGGAGGAGTTACAGAATATTTTTTAGACAACGTTTTTTGAAGATACAGGGAGGTTGTTGTAATTCTCTGGATAGCTTCAATTATGCATTCTGAAGTGAGCTCACTTGCTTGTTTGTTTTCACATGAATATAGCCAACCGTCTCCAGGAGCGGAAATGTTGGAGAAGCTGGAGTGTGCAATAGATAGAGAGTCTTTTAAAAATGCAATTCTTTTTTCCTCAGGGAATGGTAGGCATTGAGCCTCTCCTTTAAAAACAACAGCGCCTTGTCCATCTTTGTGAACCCCTAGCACTACAGGGACTGTTTGCCTAGGCCAAAAACCAATAGAAATGCTTTCATCGCCATCTTCCATTGTGTGTTCTAGGAAGTTGATTTTGAGTTTTTTGCAAACCTCAACAAGCATATCCCTACCAAGGCCTAGCTCATCTCTTAACGGTTTTAAATTGTCGAAAATGTTTTCTGAACCCACTACGATTTATCATAACAATCCAAATTAAAAATCAAACTATAAACCAGTCTTTTTGTCGCTTAGTTGTAACTATGGGATGAGGGTTTAGGACAAGGTTTATTTCACTTCTTATTCCCCATTCAGAATAATAAACTCCCGGTTCAATTGTTCCTGCCCAACCTGGGGTCAGGGGCCTTGTGTCTTTTGCTTCATAATTATCCAGTTGAGCCGCATCTCCATGTGCGCTTGTGAGACCAAGGTTGTGTCCTGTCCTATGTATGAACCCATCTCCAAAACCAGATTTTTCAATAACATCCCGAACTGCCTTGTCTACTTCATAACCGAGGATATTTTTTTCTTTTTTAAATGCTTCTTCAATAACTTGAACACCAGCATCTCTAGCTTCCAAAACAGTGTAGAAACCTTTGTCAACAATAGGTTCAACTTTCCCCCTTTTGGCCATCCATGTTATGTCTGCATATGCGGGGCCTACGGCAGTTTTGGTTCCCCACAAATCAACAAGGAGAATAAAATCTTTTCCCAACTTCCCTCCTCCTTTTTTCGGGGTTGCGTAATGTGGATCTCCGGCATGTTCGTTGACAGCAACGACAGGAGGATGGTCCATAACCATCCCCTCTTTTTTAAAACCTTCAAGAAGCCAGCCCTGAACAATGGATTCATCAATTTCAAAAGGTTTTGTTTTTGAAATCCTTTCAAAAACCCCTAAAACAATTGATGTTAGGCTGTTGGCTGCTTCAACATGTGCAGAGATTGTTTTTTCAGACCATAGCAGGAGGTTTCTTTGGGATATATTTCCGCTGCTTTCAAGCCTGCATCCAATTGATTTAAGTAAATCAACAAGACCTCCATCCAAGTATGAGAGATAGGGGATGGCGCCATTTTCAAACCACTCAACATAAATGTGTTTATTTGAAACGCATTGTTTTAAAACACTGCACCATTCTTCAAAGTTTCTATAAGTGAGAATAGGCATCTCTACGGAAGAGAGGCTTTTTGATTCGATGGCATTAACGACCATGCTAGGCTGTCCATTTTTTGGAATCCATATTGCCCATCTCCTGCTTAAGAATATTTTTTCACTTAAAAATCTTTGTGCAATTGGATTGTGCCCATGGAAATCCGCAACAAACCACCCATCAACATTCGATTGCTGTAAATCTTTCTGAACTTTTTTCACAAGTGCGTTTAACTTTTCCATTATGGAAAATTTTATACCTTAAACAAATTGATTTTGGTTTCACTATTAAAATTACGAGACTTTAAAGATGATATTTTTACTGGTCGCTCTTTTGTTTCAACCCTGCTTGGGGAAGGAGGAGTTTTGTGAGAAGAGGTATAACGAGATTTCCTACCTTGTTACACATAACGCAATGTCATCTAGCCATGACAGGTGGATTTTCCCAAACCACAACAAAGGACTTTTAGACCAGCTTGAAGATGGGGTCAGGGGTCTTTCTTGGGACATTCACTACCATGATGAAATGGTTTATCTCTGCCATGGATATTGTTGGCTCGGAAAAAGAAATCTAGCTGTTGATTTGGGAACTCTTAGGGATTGGCTTGAACAGAATCCACGAGAGATTGTTTCAATCTTTTTTGAAAGCTATGTCAACAAGGATGACGTCAAAAGGTCTTTTGA
>CAZFBE010000048.1:0-5110 GCA_964517115.1 uncultured bacterium | reverse complement strand
TTTGAAAAAAATTCTTCTGTATTCTTGCAAGAATTACTTTTACAAATAATTTCATCGGTATCAATAAAATCTTGTCCAAGATATTTTGATAGCCTTTTACCAACTGATGTTTTTCCAGTTCCCATGAAACCGGCAATAAAAATTGTTTTTTTCACTTCTTCTGTAACCATTCAGGAAAGCTTTTCAAATAATCGCTCCAACGCTGTTTCCATTGCTCAAAAGTTCCTCTCCCAAGCATCGATCCGACCGATTCCAAAACAATCAAAGAGGCCAATGATTTTGCAATAACGCTAATCGCTGGCACCACAACAACATCACTCCTAATATAAGGAGATTCAGTTTTTTCTCCGGTTTTGAGATTTATCGAAGGGAGTGGTTTTCTTTGGGTTGAAATCGGCTTTGACCAAAGTTTGACAATGATTGGCTTTCCATTTGTTCTCCCTCCTTCAAGGCCGCCAGCATAATTCGTTTCTTCGTCAATTAAATCATGAGCTTCGTAACCCATCTTTCCTGAAACATCAAGACCCTCTCCAAAAGAAATTCCCTTTATAGAAGGGATGCTTAACAAAGCCTGTCCAAGTCGTGAAGATAATTTGCTCATTGGCATATCAGATTCTCCAATCCCAGGAGGGAGATTTTTGATCATGAGGGATACTGAACCTCCCAGAGTTGTCCCTTTCTTCCCTGCGTTTTTAATTGCTTTAATGGCATCATCGTAGGTCTTTTCATTTGGCCAATTCAAATTATTTTCAATACTTAGATCAATCTCTCCACAAGATACATCTCCAATTGATTCGACATAGGAAAAAATTTCTGTATCAGATAAATCCTGCAGAAGAGAAAGAGCGATTCCCCCCATCGCTGTCCTGATTGCGGTTTCCCTGGCACTAGCTCTTTCTGCAATCGCTTTTGGTGGCATTCCCGTTCTAATGCTTCCAGAAAAATCTGCGTGGCCAGGCCTGACTCTCCAATCTTCTTCTTTGGGTGGTTCTTTTTGTCCTTTGTTTGATATCTTCAATAACAATGGAGAACCTACTGTCTTTCCTTTCCAAAGACCACCAATAACCTCAATAGTATCATTTTCAAAACTTTGTCGTTGGCTTCGCCCAAAACCTTTCGAACGCTCCGCTAGAAGATGGTTAGCAAGTGAAGGTTCAAGCTTCCATCCTGGTGGAAGCCCATAAATAATCCCTATAAGGCATTCCCCATGAGAGTCTCCTGCTGTAGCCCAATGTATTCCACCTTTGTAAGTTTTCATATACCCCACCTAAAGTAAGCGTGCCTTGCTTGAGATACAAACATCCCCCAACCATCAAAAGTCAGCAAACCACTTTTTTCAGCTTTGATTAAAAAGTCTGACCTTTTCTTGTAATTCAAGTCCCAAGCACAAACGCAATTCTTCAACACTGAAAAATTATCATAAGGCAATTCTTCAGGAGTTGCATTAACTATTCCATATACGATGGAAGAATAGTCTTTGACCTCCTCATAAGATATTATCTTAAATCTGGAAGCAGTGTTTTTTTTCTTGTCTCTTGAAACAATAATTGGCTTGGATCCATGATTCTTTAAGGCATCACTACAAGCTCTAGAAGCACCTCCAGACCCCAAAACAAGCCATGTTTTATTGCGTGGAATTGATTTATTTTGAAGCTCATTGAAGAACCCTAACGTATCCGTATTGTCTCCAATTAAGATATTTTTTTTCCAATAAAGCAAATTTACTGACCTGCACCTTACTGCCTCACTGGTAAGCATTTCCGCTGCCCCATAAGCAACACTCTTGAAGGGGGATGTTATATTTGCTGCAAGTAAATCTTTCATAACCAAAACAAGCTCTTTCTCCTTAAGGGATTCTTGTTTTTGAATTTTTACATATCTAACAAAGCTGTTGAGCAATCTTTGGTTGTGCCAATCTGGCGAAGCAGAGTCACTTACAGAGGAACCGATAATTGCAACTTTCTTCATTTGATATTTACACCGAGTGATTTAAAGGTGTCAACCCATCCTGGGAATGCAACATTTCCCATGTCAGGATTATCAATATCCACTCCATTTTTGCTACAAGCTCCTGCAACAGCCGCAGCTAAAATAATCCTATGATCTGAAGACTTTCCCAAAACTCCGCCTACAAGGCTGTCCCTCTTTCCATGGATGATCAAATCATCATCCACAATTTCTGCATCGCCGCCAAAAGAATTGACTAGATTGCAAGAAGACATGAGCCTGTTTGATTCTTTGTTACCCAATATGCCATTTGTTTTAAAAGTGACTTTGCAATTTAAATTGCTACACAATACAGCAGCTAAAGGAACTTCGTCTATCATGTCCATCAGTTCCTGATCTTCAACAATCAATTCCGAATGAATATTGTTTTTATTGAAGCTGGACGAAACAGTCCCAATTGATTCTGGCCATTCGGACTCCTTGGCTATATTCAAATCTCCACCTAGGTTTTCGATCAGCCTCAAAAATCCAGATCTTCTTTTGTTTGTAAGCACTTTTGAATAAATGCTTGAACCTGGCGTTAAAGCGGCCAAGCCTGCCAAAACAGCAAATGCAGAAGCATCTGGAGGAATATCAATCCAAATTGGTTCGTTATTTGTTCTCTTTTTAGGCCAACAGTCAGCCCAAGAATAAAGTCTTTCAGAATGATCCCTGCTTAGGGGTTTTTCTTTCCAGGAAAAACCAAATCCCGTACTAGCAGAAGCTATCAACAAAGACCCTTTCCTTGTCCCGCTTCCGGGATTTATCTCCAAATCAATATCTCCTTTTATTCTTCCTTTTGTGAAGACTGGGAAATGCTCATTTTCACTCTTAACAAAAGCTCCCCAGGCAAGTAAATCTTTTTCCAGGTCCCCAACCCTTCTTGAACACAGGTTTTCATCTCCTGTAATTTCCGCAGTTATTCCATTTGATGCAGCCCATGCCAGAGAAAACCTTGCAGTAGTTGCAGAATTACCAGCATCGATTTTTACATTTTCTGGATTTTTATAAGGAGGAGAAACCTTTAAACTCCCTCTATACCTTTCTATCTTTGCCCCAAAAGACCTTATTGCCTTAAGTGCACTTCTGCAATCCCTTCCAACAGATTCATTGTTTATTATCACAGGATGCATCAAACCTAAAAAATAAGCTCTTATTGTTATTGATTTATCACCAGGGACCTTAACCCTCCCTTTCAGGTTTTCACTTCGAAAAATTTTCATTTAAAAAACCATCTTGAATTAAATTTAACATTAGACAAAAATGAATCTGGATGAAAAAGAAATCCTGCCCAAGGAAGATCTTTCCCCTTTAAAGCTAAAACCTTGTTTTCTTCTGAAAATCCAATTGGAATCAATTCATCTGGAATTGGATTCCTGATCATCAAACTGTTATATCTTGGAACTAGCAATGGGGAATCATACTCAGTAAAGAAATCATCCTGATGAAACATCTTCACATTCTCTCCATGACAAGGATTGCCGTTGGCTTCAACAATGCCTCCAAAATAATGTGTAATTAACTGGCAACCCAAACATATTCCAAGCATCGGTCTATTGCCCCAAGAGTCAATTAAATCAATACTTTTTTGCCAATCCCCTGGACATCCCGGACCAGGACCCAGGACCAAAAGATCATAATTTTCCAACAACCCAAATGAACTGTTGTCAGAAACATCAACATCACACCCCCCTAGGGAAAGCCAGGATTCAACATTTCTTGTAAAAGAATCCTTGTGATTGATAAGAAGGGTCTTGATTTTTTTCAATTTCTTTTTAATCAGAAATTTCTGATACCGGAATTATTTTTTCCTTTATTCCAAGGGGGTAATCTCCACTAAAACAAGCATCGCAAAAATCACTTTCGGAATTAGGGAGCTTTTTCAAATCCCCCAAATCAAGATACCTCAAAGAATCAGCGCCAAAATACCCTGCAAGGTTTTCAAGCTTAACGTTGTTGATTATCAGTTCTTCCTTTGTTGGGGTGTCTATGCCGTAATAACAGGGAAAGGCAACTGGAGGAGAGCCTATCCTTATGTGAATCTCTTTCGCTCCAGCCTTTTTAATCATTGATATTAATTTTTTTAAAGTACTTCCACGAACAATTGAATCATCAATCAAAACAACCTTCTTGTTTTTAAAAAACCCTGGGACTGGATTGAACTTCTCTTTAACCTTCTCATCTCTAATAACCTGGTCAGGAGCTATAAATGTTCTTCCAACATAGTGATTCCTCATTAAACCAAAACCAAAATCAACATTTGAAAATTCTGAGTAACCTAAAGCAATCACATTGCTTGAATCTGGAACTGGGAAAACAACATCTACATCTAAATCTTTGTCGTCTTTTGCCAAGGCAACTCCAATTTCTTTCCTGAACTCATAAACCGACTCACCAAACTGCTTTGCATCTGGCCTTGCAAAATAAATCATCTCAAAAATACAATGATGTTTTTCTTTTTTTGAAACAAGTTGGGTTATCTCAAGGTTACCATTTTTGTCTAAAACATGAACAGATCCAGGAGAAACTTCTTTTTGTTTTGAAATTAAATGAATATCCAGCCCAACGGTTTCTGATGAATAGATAAAAGATCCATCTTTTGTTTTTCCATAAGACAAGGGTCTGATTCCCCATGGATCCCTAAAAACAACAAGCTTGTCACCAATCATGCATACGACACTAAAAGCACCTCTTATGCTTTCCATTACCGACTTAACAGCATTTGGTATAGAACTTCCTTTAGAAACCTCATATGCAATAATCCTCGCTAACAATTCTCCGTCGTTCGTTCCCTCGAAACTCACACCCATTCCCGAGAGCCTTTCTCTTTCGCTTGAATAATTTACTATGTCTCCATTGCTGGCAAGACAAACATCTGGAGAGTTGTTTACATTGACAAGATGAGGTTGGGTGTTTTGTATTGTTACGGGACCTTGTGTTGGATACCTAACATGCCCTATTGCAAAATTGCCTTTAAGCTTACTTGTTTCTTCTGGACTAAATATCTCCTTAACGAGACCAAGCCCTCTGTGTATCTTCATAGCCCCGTTTTCCCCTGCGGCAATGCCTGCTCCATTTTGGCCACGATGCTGTAGGGAAAATAGACTAGTGACAACTTTAGAAG
>CAZFBE010000047.1:0-5124 GCA_964517115.1 uncultured bacterium | reverse complement strand
CCAATACAGCCTGTCGTTGAACCAAAAGGACCTAAGCATGATTTCAATAGTTCTGCATTTGAAGACTATGGAACGTCTTCAACACCTGATAAAAAAAATGTTGAAACTCTTGAAGCGATTGAACTCATGAACAAATGGGTTGAAGAAAAAAAGATTGGGAAAAAATCAATTTCATACAAATTAAGAGATTGGCTGTTCAGCAGACAAAGATACTGGGGAGAACCAATACCAATAATCCATACTGAAAATGGACCTATAGCTGAAAAAGAACTTCCTTTAACGCTTCCAACGCTTAAGAAAATACAACCGACTGGAGATGGACAAAGCCCTTTGGCTCTTGCAAAAGAATGGCTAAAGACAAAAGAAGGCATACGAGAGACAAACACTATGCCACAATGGGCAGGGTCATGTTGGTATTATTTGAGATACCTAGATCCAAAAAACAAAAATTTCCTCGTCTCAAAAGAAATAGAAAAAAAATGGATGCCAGTAGATCTTTATGTTGGAGGTGCAGAGCATGCAGTTTTACACCTTCTGTACGCCAGATTCTGGCATAAGGTTCTTTATGACGTGGGTGCAGTATCCACAAAAGAACCTTTCAAGAAATTGCTGAATCAAGGAATGATCCAAGGTTCAGATGGTCAAAAGATGAGCAAATCAAGAGGAAATGTTGTAAACCCTGATGATGTAATTGAAAAATATGGTTCTGATGTATTCAGAATGTATGAAATGTTTATGGGACCCTTTGAAGGGTCTGCACCCTGGAATACTGATGGCATATCTGGAATAAAAAGATTCTTAAACAGATCTTGGAAAATGCTTCTTTCAGAATCAATAGAAAATGACCCAAATGAAAAAGATAGACACAAAATGATAATCAAAGTAACTGAAGATCTTGAAAAATTTTCTCTTAACACATGCATATCCTCCTTGATGATCTACCTTAAACACTTAGAGGAAAATGGGGTTTCGGAAAAAGACAAAAAATCCTTTTTGAGAGTCTTGAGTCCTTTTGCTCCACATATGTGCGAAGAAATCAACCTAATTCAAAAAGGTGAAACTTTAGCATGCCAAATGTCATGGCCCAAAGGAGATCCTGCAAAATCAATTGATGACCTTATAGAGATTCCAATAATGGTAAATGGGAAACTTAGATCTAAAATTCAGGTAGAAAAATCTGATGCATCAAATCAAGAATATCTAGAAGAAATGTCTTTGAAGGAAAAGAACGTAATTAATTTTCTAGACGGAAGAAATCCTAAAAAAATAATTGTAATAAAGGAAAAAATAGTTAATATTGTTGTCTGATGGGTATTTTTAACAATTGGAAAAAAAACTTTAACCCGAAAGAAGATTACCTCAGGGGATTTGAATCAGGTAGAAAAAATGCTTTTTCAACATCAAGCAAACCAGTTTTAATAGTTGGTATGGGAGGTTCTGGAATAGCTGGTTCTATTTTGGCTACATTTTCTCCAAAAAACAAAAAAATACACTCTGTAAATGACTATTATGAAATAGAAAGCTTCAATGAGAAGGTTAATGGAAAATACAAACCAAAAGCTTTCCTGAGAAACCCAAAAGGATGGGCGAATCTCATACTTTGTTCTTATTCAGGAAATACCGAAGAAACCCTGAGTTGGCTCAAGGTCGTTTCTTTGACAAGTTTTGGAATAACCACCGGCGGAAAACTTGCTGAAGCATGTCCAAGAAAAATCAAAATAATTCATCCTGGACCACCCAGGAGATCCCTTTATGAATCCCTTGGAATACTGGATGGCTTAACTGGGCAAGGAAAAATGTTTTGGGATGGAAAAGAGCCAAAGGATGAACTGGTTGAAAAAATTGTTGCAAAAGGAACCGAATGGGGAAAGAAGAAAATCCTCCCATGGATGCTTGTTCCTGAAAAATGCAACCCCATAGCAAGAAGATGGACAGGAATGATGCAAGAAGATGCCAAAATCCCAGCAGGTTTTGGAATGCTTCCAGAGGCTGCTCACAATCAAATCGAAGGCCTTGGTGGAAGATTCTTTGAAATGGGTTTAATTTTGATTGATGCAGAGTCAACAAGAAATGAGAACAAGAAACTGCTAAAGGTTTTTAGAGAAAAAGAAACAATTTTTCTGCCTCAGATACATCCAGTTCAACTTTGTATTCTTGGTGATTATTTTGCAACTGCAATCGCTGAAGGTTCAGGTGTGGAAATTGATCCAATTCCTACAATCAACAAGTACAAAGAATCCTAGCTTTCATCAAAAAAATCCTGGAAGACAAGATAGTCGGAAAGTTTGTCTAAATCAACACCCAGGCCAAAAGCATTTGTTTTATGAGGGGTGAAATTTATGTCTAAGCGATTTTTTATTTCTAAAGAAATATCTTTTAAAGACTTGTTTCCAAAAACAATTCCAAAAACAAAGCCAATTCCTATAATTTTCGCAAGAGCAATTGGATTTTTTCTATTTTCAATCAAGTTGTCCAAGAGACTAACAACCCTATCAAACTCATGGACCTTCCCAACAATCACATTTCCTCCAGTAAATTGTCCATCTGATGTTTTTAAATAAGTACGATTTTTAACAAGATTCAAATCTAGAGATTTTCTTGAAATCAAAGGATAAATAATCCCCTTAAGGCTTTCCGAAGATTTTAGCAGGGATGCGATTGCTGAAGGAGTCACTAAAGGCAAATCAGCAGCAGCCAAAACGAGGTTGTCGTCTTTTTTATATTTTCCTATAGCTTCCTTGACTTGCGAAGACAAACCATCTTTGTGAAGTTCTAAAAAATTAATCTTCTTTATCTCTTTTCCCAGGAAAGGACCCAATGACTCTTTTAAGCCGTTAGGGGCATAAATGCTGATTTCCTCAACACCAGAACAATTGATAAATGATTTTAGAGCAGGAAGGATGATCGGCTTAGATTGTAATTTTATCAATGCCCTATACTCAACTCCCGTTGCTTTCCTTAATGCCTTTTTGCATTTACCTCCAGCAAAAAGAACGACTTTCCAATTCATGCTATTAACTTACCGACCTTTGGACCATAGTCACAAAATCTTTTAAAAGCCTTCATCGAATTATCCACTTCATCATTGTTTTTACAAATTGTAAATATACCATTTCCAGAACCAGTCATTGATACAAAACCGCCATCTTTCCTATGAGAAGCCAGAAAGGAATTCATTTTTTTTCTTTTTGGCAAAATAACTCTTTCCAAGTCGTTCTTCATGCTTGAAAAATCAAGATTACCAAATGAGAAATCCTTTAAAAAAGATTCTGTGTTCTTCCCTGATTCAACAGACGCACTATCCCACCAAGAATATGCGTCTTTTGTTAAAACAGAATCATCTATGGTTCCAAAAACAACACTCAAGTTATTGTTTTTGATTTTTATCTTTTCAACAAGTTCACCTACCCCTTTAACCCTGCAAAAACCCCCTTTTGAAAAATAAAAAATATCACTGCCGAGCATCATTGACATCTCTTTTGCCTTTTCTTCATCAATGCCAACTTCATAATAATGTGAAAGAATCTTAAAAACACTCCAGGCATTAGATGAACCAGACCCAAACCCTGACCCAGGTGGAACTCTTTTGTCTAATTTAAATCCTCCCCTTTTTTCTATCCCAAAAAACTCACAAAAAAGATCATGTGCTTTCCAAACCAAATTAGAACTATCTGAAGGAACATCAAAACCGGTTACCTCCAAAGGATTGCTCATTTCTGCATCAAAAACAACATTGTCTCCATATCCAACTTCTGAAAAAATACTATCAATCTCATGGTATCCGTCATCCCTCAAGGAGAGAATATCCAATGTCAGATTGATTTTTATATTTGAAACATCTGCGTACATCACTCTAATTGAGCCAGCAAATCTTCTGTTCCTTTGAGTGCTTTTGCAAAACACTCCAAGAATCTGTCAACTTGATCTTGGGTAATGACCAAAGGGGGTTCTAGCCTGATAACTTCAGGATTGTTCAACGTGTAGGCAACCATGATTCCATCATTAGCCAAAGCGCTCATTATGATGCTTGTAATATCGCTATTTTTGAATTGAACTCCAATAAGCAACCCTTGACCCCTTATGTCAAGCATTAATGGAGAGTCAATATTCTTCAAGCCATCAATGACCCTCTTTCCCATCCTTTCAGCATTCCCTGAAAAATCTTCCTCAACAGCAGAATCAAGAGCTGCAATGGCTGCGGAACAAGCAAGATGGTTTCCCCCAAAAGTTGAAGAGTGCAAAAGCGGATTGCCCTCAAATAACTCCCAAACATCCTTAGTTGCTACAGTAGCACCAATTGGCATGATTCCTCCACCAAGAGATTTTGCCAAGCAAAGTATGTCTGGCTGAATATCGTCATGCTCGCATGCAAAAAGCTTTCCCGTCCTTCCAACCCCTGTTTGAACTTCATCAGCTATGAGAAGGACACCAGCATTTTCAGTTATCTCTCTAACAGAACTCATGTATCCTTTTTTTGGAACCCTTACACCAGCTTCACCTTGCACAGGCTCAACAATGAATGCAGCTGGTTTTGAATCCATCGCCTTTTTCAAAGCATCTACATCATCAAACTCAATCGAACTAAACGAAGGCAAGAGAGGCTCAAATGGCTTTCTGAAAGACTCTCTTCCTGCAGCTGACAGAGAGCCCAGGCTCTTTCCGTGATATGAACCTCTTGTATGAACAATACCCTGCCTGCCAGTTCTTGCTTTTGCAAACTTTATTGCTGCCTCAACAGCTTCTGTTCCTGAATTTGAGAAAAATGAATAACATAAATCTCCAGGCGTCAAATCAGCAAGTTTTTTTGCAAGTCTTGCCTGGTCTGCATTCAACAAAACTTTGCTTGAAAGACCCATTGATCCAAGCCTGTCCTTTACTGCCTTCACAACCTTCGGATGCAAGTGTCCATGATTCAAGGCTCCAAAAGATCCAAGAAAATCAAGAAGGACCCTTCCATCAGCTGTTGTAACCTCGCAACCACTTCCACTCATCTCTTCAGTATCGAAACCCAAGAAAGAAACTAGATTGAAGAAACCTTCAGAAATATTCTCTTTGTAAATCTTTGTTAATTGCTTGTTGTCCATAATTAAAAGTTTAATCTATAAAGAATGTTTCTAATTCTTT
>CAZFBE010000046.1:3617-5707 GCA_964517115.1 uncultured bacterium | reverse complement strand
TTTCTCTGGTATAGTAACCATTGTGAAAGGCAATTTTTTCAAGTGCAGTGAGTGCGGATGGGAGGACACCGCAAGGAACCAGAAGGTTTTGTCGATTGTCTGGACAGGCCTTTACTGGATGTTCAAGGATTGGATATTCCTCATGTGGCCCATAATCCCCCTTTACCTTGCTGGGTTCATTGTTCTCTTTTGGAAAGACTTGAAGAAAGAGTGGGTTGGCTTCTTGAGGAATCCAGGTTTTTCACTGCCTCTCACAATCTATCTTTTTGCAAGATTGCATGGAGGCCCCGTTGGAGAGGTTGTCACGGGTTTCAATTCGCTTTGGTTTGTGTTTGCTCCCCTCTGGTTTTACCTTGTTTTCGAAGGCATGAAGAAAAGGGGATCCTGTATCAAGCTCAAGTGCAGGAAAGCCAATCCGAAGAAAATGAACCCTGTCGCAAATGGCTTCAAGTGGGCCCTTCTTGCTTTCATCTTCACTTTCGGCGCATTGTTTGGAGCGCCAAACAGCAATGCAGTCGCAGTGTTGGCGATGATATGGATAGGGTTCGGTTTCATTGGTTATGCAAGGGCCGGAGGGTTCAAGAGGAAATAAAATAAGAACATGAGAGTTGATGGAAGGAAATTTGATGAGCTCAGGTCAATTGAGATTATTCCGAACTGGACAGAAAACCCTGACGGGTCTGTGTTGGTGAAGTGGGGCAGGACATGGGTTCTGTGCACTGCTTCTGCTGAATACAAATCTCCGAGATGGCAAAAAGAGAAAAACGAGGGGTGGGTCACGGGAGAGTATGGAATGCTTCCTGGGTCTACCGATACAAGGAAGAGGAGACCGGGCTTGAGGCCTGATAGCAGGGGTACTGAAATAAAAAGACTTATAGGCAGAAGCCTGCGGGGAGCATGTGACCTTTCCGCAATACCAGGGTGGACGATATCCGTTGACTGCGATGTCCTTCAGGCAGATGGTGGAACACGTGTTGCATCAATCACTGGTGGAATGATAGCATTGAGTGTTGCAGCTGAGTCAATGGTCGAAAAGGGTCTTTTGGCTTCTGTAGAGAAGTTGGTAAGAGAGCCAGTTGTTGCAATATCACTGGGTATAGTTGGTGAAGATCGTGTTCTTGATCTTAACTACAAGGAAGACTCAACAGCTGAGGTTGACTTGAATCTTGTGGGTACTCTTGATGGAAAGTGCATTGAGGTTCAAGGTACCTCAGAGGGAAGGGCGATGGAGAAAAAGGATCTTGATGACCTTTTGGAATTGGGTTTTCAAGGGCTTTCAAAGGTTTCGTCTGTTGTTAAGCCCTTTTTGAAAAGATAGGCTAGATGATACACAACCTACTCTTTATACTTACATGTTTGTGTTTAGCCTACCTTTCAGGTGCACGTTCCGGATTGCTGTTCTTCTGGATGATGTCTTTGCTTTTAATCAGATACTACCCATTGCCGACATATGGGCTGGGAATCATGTTTCTAGTGTTGTTTGTCTTTAGTGTGAAGATAATGACAGAAGGTACTTATGGTGATGTTTGGGGTGAAGGGGACACACTTCGATAGAAAGTGGGGTATATTTAACTCTATATAGTTACTTCCGATAATCAGGATTATGTTACATAATGTAAGTTACAGGGGGGAAGTATAGGTTTTTGATTTAAAAATCCTTTATTATTAACCTTGTGAAGAAGATCCTTTTATCCTTATGTACTCCATTACTAGGCTTAGCAACCATGCACGGTCTCCTTTCTATAGTGTTGGCTTTTGCAGCATCTAACGTGTTAGATGAGTTCTGGCTTGGAAAAGGTTCATGGGGCTTGCCTGCAGGCCTGTATATATTTTTCTATTATTTGATTGTTTTCCTCAAGTATCGAAAAAGCTTAAAATCCTGAGATGTTTCTGAACGTAAAATTCTTTAAATCTTTTAGAAACTCTCTAGGGCTTTGCTTTTTTATATCAGGGAAACCTCTGAACTTATTTTCATTAAAGGTCACAATCCTCTCTATGTCATTGTTTTTTATAGTCCAGTAAAGATTAGCTTCTTCAGTGTCAGACGTATAAAACCTTTCTTCCTCCATCTTCCTAAGACCTTTTTCTAA
>CAZFBE010000046.1:0-3517 GCA_964517115.1 uncultured bacterium | reverse complement strand
CAGTGTCAGACGTATAAAACCTTTCTTCCTCCATCTTCCTAAGACCTTTTTCTAATTCGTATGATGACATATTGAATATCCTCATGTTTCCAAATTTTCCAAGCTCTTTGACAATCTGATTTACAAAACTGTGCTTGAACGGGGGGTAGATGACTGAAGGGTTGGAAAGTTTTGTAAAGAGTTCTGTAATGTGATGTGAGGCGATTAAACCTTGAACATCCCCATATTGACATCTCTCGCCTTTTAATGCTGCTAAAAGCTCTCTGCAAATATTTGTTTCCGGACATTTTATAAATGTCGCTATCAGGGGTCCTTTGTCAATCAAAAATCTCATGTTTTAACCTTATCTCAACTGTTGCTATTGGAATGTTTAACAATCTATGATCGCCTTCTGTTGCTGGATCAGGAGCAGACTCAACCTCGTACTGTAGGACCGAAGAGGGTTTCGATTTTGTCTCTGACATAAATTCCGTCAAGCTAGATTTATGAAAATAAATTCTTTTTCCTCGCTTGATACCAGAAAGCTGCCCTTCCCTAAAGTACTTTCTTACTGTAAAGGGTTTAACTGAAAGAAGCTTTGAAACTTCCTCCACAGTTAAAAAATCATTGTTTGATTCTTCCGACAACATATACAAATGAATATTAACATAAAATAACTATTAAACAACATATAACAACATAAAAAAGTGTCTAAATCGGTTAAAAAAACAAACTGAAAAAAGGCATTTCAGTTAATTTCCAGTTAAAAAAAAAGTTTTTATAGTGGCATAAAGACAAGGGTCTTGTCAGTTTTTGAACAGCTTTTGCCTAATGTGATACTTGAGTCGCAAATAATCATTTCTCTGTTATTCTTTTTAAAATTGCTATTATGGATATAGGTTTAATAATTTTCATTCTTTATATAGGCTTGATGTTTTTTCATGCATGGACAGGGAACAAGAAGACAAAAAACCCTGTTGATTTCAATGTTGCAGGAAGGAATCTTCCAGGTTTTGTTATAGGTTTGTCTTTCTATGCCTCCTTCATGAGCACGAATTCATTCCTAGGTCTTGCTGGAAGATCCCACTCCTGGGGTTTTTCCATATGGGGCTCTGGAATTCTTTTTATACTTTTCGCTTGGCTCTCATGGAAGTTCATTGCTCCTAAGCTCAGGGAGCGAACTGAAGAGTTAGGCGCCCTAACCCTTTCTGACTATCTTGGATATTCTTTTGCTAGCAAGGCTTATGAAAAAGCTGTTTCTGTTGTTATCCTTGTTGCAAGCATCCCTTTCATGCAGGCTGTTTTTAAAGGGGTCTCTCTTGTTGTTGAACAGCTTACAGGACTTTCTCCCGAAGCTTCTCTTTTGACAGCATGGTTTGTTGTTGTTGTTTATACTGTTGCTGGAGGCTTCCATGCTGTTGCAAAAACCGATGTTGTCCAGGGTGTTATTATGGTTATTGCTTCAATAGCGCTTCCCCTGTCAATGATTAAAGCAGGAGGGGGTCTTGGAAATCTTGTAGAGGTTGCATCTTTTGATGCTGGAGTGAACCCTGTAAACATTTGGACAATGGCTCCCTTGGGGGCGGTTTTAGGCATCGGTCTTGCGGGCGGTTTTAAGATGATGTCTGAACCGAGGCAGGTCTCTCGATTTTTTGCTATAGGGAAAAGCCAGATAAGAAAAGGTCAAAAGATAGCGTTGTTGACTCTCTCTGTTTCTTATCTTTTGGTTTTGCCTGTGGGTTTTCTTTCTAGAGGTTTTTTAAAAAACTATACAGGAGATCTTGATAACATTGTCCCCACCCTCCTCTCGATGCCTGAGGTTGTTAACCCTATTTTAGGTTCTATATTTCTTGCAGCCTTTCTTGCTGCCGCCATGAGCAGCCTTGATTCAATCCTTCTTGCAGTTGCAGGAAGTATGCAAAGAAGCCTTCTTTCAAGGCCAAAGAGCAACCCCCAACAACAGCTTCATTTAACAAGATGTATTGTTGTTTTCTTGAGTATCGTTCCAGCATTGCTTGTTCTTTACAACCCTGGAGAGATAATAGCTTTGACCACCCTTTCTGGAGCTGTGTTTGGAGCTGCTTTCCTTCCTTCTTTAATTCATTCTCTTTATAGAAAAACAAAACCTGTGAATGCAGCTTGGGCTTCTTTGTTCTCAGGGGTTTTTTCAGTTCTTCTTTGGAAATTTTTTGTTACCGTGGAATGGGCTCAACTCAAAATGATTCATGAGGTTGTTGCCGGTACCTTGATTTCTTTTATAGTTTTTTATTTATTTAAGGGTAAAGATGAATAAGAACATTCGTTTGAGGGTTGCTGCCATAGTTGAGAGTGAAGGAAGGATACTTTTCAACAGGCAGGAGATACCTGGAAAGGAGTGCGCTTACTCCCTGATGGGAGGAGGCCTTGAGGCTGGAGAGTCTGCTAGAGAATGCCTAGTAAGAGAGTTTAAAGAGGAGCTCGACTGGAATATTGATGTTGGAAATCTTCTTTATATTTCAGAAAACATATGGCTTGAAGAGGATCCAGAAGATTTTAACTTCAATCAAAAAATGCAGGAAGTTTGTCTGTATTTTTATGCAACATTAAAAGAATCATCAATTGGCAAAACTCCAAAAACTGAAGAAGGCCATCTTTGGCCGGGATGGTTTTCTGAAGAAGAGATAGAAAAAGACGGAAAAATTTTCCCTCCTTTTTTAAGAGAAAGGCTTTTCAAGGATATAAAAAAAGAACCCTCCTCAGAAGTTGAATTTTTTACTGATGGTTTTTAGTTGATTTGAGTTTTTATTCTTTTTGAAACTTTTTCAATTTCTTTATTTATTTCACATTCCCAAAACCTCAAAACAACCCATCCTTGTTTTTTCAACTTGCCATCCACCCTTTTATCCCTCTCCTTGTTTTCTTTGAGCTTTTTAGACCAATATTTTTTGTTCGAAGAAGGTTTTTTATAACAGAGTGGACATCCATGCCAAAAGCATCCATCTACAAAGATTGATATTTTTTTCCCAACATAGCATATATCTGGTTTCCCAGGTGCTTTTTTGTAGTTTAACCTATAACCTTTATAGCCAGAATGCCATAAGGTTTTTCTTAAGCTTATCTCAGGCTTTGTATCTTTGCTTCTTATTTTTGACATTATTTTGGATCTTGTTTCTTTTGAAAATTTGTCACTCATTATCAAAAAAAGGAAAACCAAACAGCGCCGGGGTTCTTAAGGCTTAGCCCTTGAGGCTTGTGCAGTTTTATTCTTTTGTCTTTTTTAAGTATCTCATAAACCATTTCCTTAAGAGTGCCACCGCTTGCTCCATGAACGATAATGCCCCACTCCATCGAGGAGTTGTAAAGGTCGTCAATCCAATTTAGAGTTTTTTCTTTTGCCTCTTCATATCTTAGATGGCGTATGTGGAGTTCCCTTTCAGGATTGTAGGAGTCGCCTTCATAGCTCCAATTTTCGCCTTTCATTAATCTTCTGGAAAGAGAAATTTACCTGGATCGCTGAAGAAATCTACTCTGAAAACACAATTAAAACCCTTTTTTTTCC
>CAZFBE010000045.1:0-5788 GCA_964517115.1 uncultured bacterium | reverse complement strand
ACAAAACAATCAATGCTGAATCAGGATTTTTTGATAAAAATAATGATTATTTCAAGTTAGAAGGTCCTGTTTTGATTGAAATGAAAGACAATTTCCTAGATGAGGGATCACTGCCCATAATAAGTATAACCAGATTAGTTGAAGTGACAAAAGATCCTGATAGATATTTGTTTGATGGAGGATTTTCGTGGGTTGAAGGAGATATTTTTTTTGGTGGAAAAAATGGAGAATGGGATCCAAAATTAGAACAATTAACAATAAAAGAATCTGCTGAATATTCAAATAAAGATTTTCAAGTGCTGTCAACCTCGGTCAGGGCTAATTCCAATCTCGTAAAATTTTTAGGGAAGAGCACTTTGAGTTATGGAGAATTGTTCCAAGGCGAGGTACAAAATCTAAAATATGAAAAAGAACTAGATGCGATAAGCTCAGGCCCCTTGAAAGGAAACATTGACGAGAATGAAATAATTGCATTAAGCTTGAGAAAAAAAATAAATGAAGATTTATGGAGTTTGACAGAATCAAAAATTACATTAAACAAAAATCTCCATCTTGAATCAAAAATTTTAGACCTGGACACAAAAGAAAAACTTGGGACAACATCAATGGAGTCAAAGGTGAAAATAAATAATTTAGAAATTATCGCAAAAAATATAAATTTTGGATGGAGCCCTTTGATGCTTGAATGTAACGACAATTGTCAAATTGAAGATAGCACGTGGGTTGGGAACTCTGAAAAAATAACCGTAAAGGAAGAAAATACATATGAAATTTTCAATTTAAATGCCGAAAGCAAAAAAGGGTGGCTCGGTGTTGAGGAAAAAGTCTCTATTGAAACAAAGCGACTTGTTTCTAAAGAATCTTTATGGGAAATGGAAACTCCAAAACTAAACCATCCCCACTGGACAATAGAAGGGCTTTTGGGGAAGATGAGAGAAGATAGTAGCCAAATAACAATAACAGGAAAAGTATCAATAAAAAACACAAAAGAGAAAAGAAATGCTTTTGGAGAAAGGTGGAGCTGGTCAAAAGATAAAAACACAACAACCCTTGAAGGCTACCCAAGAATATTAGGTGAGAAAGATGAGCTTTTAGCAGAAAAATTAATTAAAATTGAAAACTTTTGGGAAGGCTTAGGGCCAATTCAATGGACTTATTACGGAGACAATGAAACAACCCTTTTGTCAGAAGGTGTTTTTGAAGAAGATGGTGGTTACAGGTTTGAAAAAAATATAGAAATGGAGCATAAAGACGTTAATGTTTACGCTGATTATGCAAAAGTAAGAACTAATGCTGAAAATATAATTTTTTATGGCAATGTTGTGGTTAAATACAAAGATGGGAATATTATTGAAGGTGATCGTTTTGTTTGGGATCTGCTTATAGGAAAAGGCACTATAGAGAATGCCTTTGGTAATATAGCTATTGACTAATGAATTTTTTAAAATATTTTAGCAAAAATAAAGTTGAGTTAAGAAAATTAACTCCAATATTAAACAGAGTATCTTCTCTTGAGGAAAAAATAAAAAAACTATCCGACAAAGACTTAAAAGCACTAACTCCCAATTTTAAAGAGAGACTTGAGCGTGGTGAAAGTTTGGATGCAATACTCCCAGAAGCTTATGCTGCTGTAAGAGAGGCTTCCGTAAGGACGCTTGGTATGAGGCATTACGATGTACAGATTCTTGGTGGAATAGTTCTTCACCAAGGAAGAATCGCTGAAATGGTTACGGGGGAAGGAAAAACACTTTCAGCAACACTTCCTGTTTACCTGAATGCCCTAACGGGGAAAGGGGTGCATGTTGTTACCGTAAATGATTACTTAGCAAAAAGAGATGCTGAATGGATGGGCCCATTGTATGAATTCATGGGCATGAATTATGGATCACTGCAACAAAATGACCCCAACCCAGAAAGAAAAAAGGTTTATTTGAATGATATTGCCTATGGAACAAACTCAGCATTCGGTTTTGATTACCTGCGAGACAACATGGTATACAACAGCAATGACAAAGTCCAGAGGGGACATGTTTTTGCAATTGTTGATGAAGTTGATAGCATCCTGATAGATGAAGCTAGAACACCACTGATAATATCAGGACCCCCAAGCGGAACTACAGGAGAGTATGAAACAATCCGTCGAGCTGTGTCAAGGATCAATGATGGAGATGTGGAAATTGAAGAAAAGTCTCATTCTGTAGTTTTGAATGAAAAAGGGGTTGATAAAATCCAAAAAATACTTAATTTGAAAAATTTATTTGATTTTGAAAATGCTCAAATCAACCAAAAAGTTTCTCAAGCCCTCAAGGCTCAATGGCTTTACCAAAAAGAAAGAGACTATATTGTGAAAGAAGGGCAAATAATTATTGTTGATGAATTTACTGGAAGACTAATGTTTGGAAGAAGGTATGGAGATGGTCTCCATCAAGCAATTGAGGCAAAAGAAAAAGTTCCCATAAGGGCTGAAACCTTAACAGTTGCAACAATCACTATTCAAAATTATTTCAGACTTTATGACAAACTCTCTGGAATGACCGGAACAGCGAAAACTGAAGAAAGAGAATTTATTGATATTTACAACATGGACGTAGCATCAATCCCAACAAACCAAAATCTAAGCAGGAAAAAACTTAGAGATGAGGTTTACAAATCACAACATGAAAAATTCAAAGCATCTATTCAAAAAATTAGAGAATCTTACGATATAGGTCAACCTGTTTTGGTTGGAACTGTTTCAATTGAAAATAGTGAAAAATTATCAAAAATGTTGAAAAAAGAAAAAATACCACACAATGTACTTAATGCCAAACATCACGAAAAAGAAGCGAATATAGTTGCTCAAGCTGGCAGGTACAGAGCTGTAACAATAGCAACAAACATGGCGGGGAGAGGTACTGACATACTTTTAGGAGGAAATCCTGAATTTTTAGCAAATGATTTTCTAGAAGCTGAGGGTTACAAGATTGACGATCCAACATTGGATCAAAAAGTAAGAGAAAAAAATATAAAAAAAGCAACTGAAATATGCCAGGAAGAATCAGAAAAGGTAATAAATGTTGGGGGGCTTAAGGTTTTAGGAACAGAAAGGCATGAAGCTAGAAGAATCGACAATCAGCTAATTGGACGTTCAGGAAGACAGGGGGACCCAGGATCAAGTGAATTTCTTTTAAGCTTAGAGGATGACATAATGAGAAGATTTGCTGTTGACAGGGTTGAAGAAATGATGAGCCGTTTCCAATGGCCAGAAAATGAAGCATTGTTTCATCCTCTTTTAGATCGAATGATTGAAAATGTGCAAAAAAGAATAGAAGGACATCATTATGAAGTCAGAAAATCGTTATTAAAGTATGACGATGTTTTAAATGAGCAAAGAAAAGTAATTTATGCAGAAAGAGAGAATGTTTTAAGTATAAAAAAATTCCTCAATCAAACTAATGGTTTTATTTCCGAAGTTATCAACAGCGCTATAGACACACACGCTTCGCCATCTTTAAAAAAATCAGAATGGAATATCAAAGGCCTTATTCAGGACCTATCAACAATCATGCCGATTGACAAAGAAACACTTGAGAAAATATCTGAGACAAAAAACCTCTTTGAGCTTATTGAGTCATCGGCAAAGAAGGCATTGGAAAAAAGAACTGAAGAGATTGGCTCGGAAATCATGGAACAACTATCAAAATGGGCAGCATTACGTGCAGTTGACAAAAGATGGATGAACCACCTAACCGATATGTCCAACCTAAGAGACGGTGTTTCTATGCGTGGCTATGGCAGAGTCGATCCATTAACAGTTTATGCAAAAGAAGCTTTTGAATTATTTAATGTTCTTGTCCAAAACATACAGAGAGATATAGTCCAAGCTGTATTTATGGCAAAAATAAAACAAAGAGAAGCTCCTGCTGTTTCAAACCTTTCAAGAAATCGAAGAGACTCAAGAGAAGAAAATACCAAAATGAAATCTTTTCTTGGAGAAAAAACTCAAAATGAAAAAAAGGGGAGAAATGAACCTTGTCCTTGCGGTAGTGGAAAAAAATACAAAAAATGCTGTATGGGCAAATGAGATGCTAAATAATAAAGCTCTTGTATCTGTATTGCTTGGAATAATATGGAGCATTCCTTTCTTTTTTGAAAATACTTGGCCAATTGCAGCATTATCACTTTTGTTTGTAGTAAATGCTCTTTGTGAATATGACTCAAAAGAACTAGTCAAATATGGGTTTATAGTTGTTTTTACACAAAACATCATCGCTGTTTATTGGATGAAAGCACTTTCTCCTGTAGCTTGGATACTGGTTGCAGTCATACTTGCATCAGAGTGTTCTTTGTTTTGTTACCTGTTTTCTCTACTCAGAAAAACAATGAAAGACAAAAAAAATACACTTTGGATAATTCCATTTGCATGGTATGTTTACGAATATACGAGAGGCCTAGGTATGTTTCGGTGGTCATGGACGAATTTGGGCAATTGGCTAACTTGGAAATCAGAAAATATGACTTACGCATCCGTTGTTGGCCTGTATGGTTTATCTTTTTTTATTATGCTTTTTGCAGTATCCTTGTTTAGCTCCTTGAGAAAAAATGACAAAATGTCAAAAACTATATGTATTTTCTCTTTATTTTTTATATGTGGAATAACATTTCAAGAAAATAAACTTAAATCTACAGAAAAAGCAACAATAAGGATTGTTTCAAATGGAAAGTCTGCTCTTGATAGATGGGATGCTGATGCATTGAGTGAAATTAGAGAATTTTATTCAACTGGAAGTTCAAATTACAAATCAAAACCACAGGTAATACTTTGGCCAGAATCAGCAATAGTTTCTGAATACCCCAGTGAAGTGGTTTCAGAAATTTCATCTGAAGCAAAAGTTCCAATACTTTATGGAGCCTTTATTAATGATTCGGAAAATTTTCACAATGTCTATGGAGTGTCTTATCCAAATCGAGGACACCTAAAAAACCCTTATGAAAAAAGATTTTTGGTTCCGATGGGGGAGTTTGTAATTTTTAGAAAACTTGTTGAAGAAGCAATGCCTGATTACGGATGGCCTGTAAGAGATGTTTCCCCTGGAGATGGAGGAGAAGATATCAAAATAGGTAATTTAAACATTGGTACTCTTTTGTGTTGGGAAGCATTGTTTCCAGGGGCAGCAAGAACACAGGTCTCAGAAAAAACAGATTTTTTAGTCATTGCATCTAATACATCCTGGTTTTCTCAAAATGCTACAACTCAATTTAGCAGGTTGATAAAAATGAGAGCTATCGAGTCAGGCAGGAAGGTCGTATCTGTTATTACGGGTGGGGGATCCTCGATAGTAGACATAAATGGTGATGTTTTATTTGATAGCCCCATGGGTGAACATCTTTTTAAAAATAAAGAATTACAAATAGAAAAAAAAGATACGGTCTTTAATCATTTCGGAGATTTTTTATTGCTTATCCCATCTTTACTAATCTGCTTCCTAAACATTAAAATAAAATCTTAAAAAATGTTCTTTTTTATCCTTTCCTTAATTCAAGCTTTGCCAAATGAAATAAAAATACCATCTCAAAATAAAAATCTAAAACCGGTACTGGTTTCGGTTGATCATCTTAATGAAAAATATGGAGTATATTATTTGGATGCTGATGACAAATCAGTAATAAAAACATTTGAAAAAACAACAAATAATCCCTTGTTTACTTTCAAGCCGAAAGGCATTGTGATAAGGCCTCTTGATATAGAAATTTATCAAAATCAACTATGGGTATCATCCTGGCCTCAAGGCTTTTACAAAATAGATAC
>CAZFBE010000044.1:2426-5825 GCA_964517115.1 uncultured bacterium | reverse complement strand
AAGGAAAGATTTTTGAAACTGTCCATTTCCCTCAAGCTTTTTAGGTCAGGATCTGAATTCATCCATCCTATTATTGATTCATCTATGCTGATTGCCTTCCTGAGCATTTTTATAGATTCTTCAGAATTACCTTGGAGTGCATATGAGCAGGCTGCATTGTATGGGTGTGATGCATCTTCAGGGTATAGTTCAACGAGACTCAGAAATATTCTCAAGGCTTCTTCAAAATTTTCATCATATGTCAGGTTGTAGGCTTCAAACGTTAAGGCAATGGGTCTTCCAAGGTCTAAGAGTCTTTGCAGTTCTTTGAAAGGGTTTTTTGAATCATCAACTCTTAAATCGTATTTAACGTCGGTGTAACCTCCGTATCCAGCTCCTTTTTTTTCAACAAGCAATGCTGCTGACTGCATGCCTCTGCTGTCTCCTCCATGCTCTTGTCCAGCAATTAATGCTGATACAAGCCTTGCTGCAAAATCAAGATGGGTATTTCTGTGCATTGCTTCAGCCATTGCTTCAACAACTTTTTCACTAGCCAAAATATTTCCTTGTGCTGCAAAGGTAATCCCATCTTCCGTTGTTGCCACTATTCCTCCAGCCCAAGCCATACAGTCTTTGCCAGTGTAGGTAAATCCAGTTCCATCTGATTTAACGATGCCAACCTGCCTCATCCCTGGATTGTCGTCTGTTTCAATTAATGCATTCATTGTTTCTTCTGGAGACATGCCTTCTTCCATCATTTTTAATCCTCTTGGTCCGAATGTGGTGTTTGCAAAGGATTGTGTTGCAACAGCTCCAACTCCAGCTTTAGCCCAAGGAACCACAACACCAACACCAAAGAATTTACTTTGAACAGCTACCCCAACTTCCTCAGTTTTTGAATGATAGGCTGCAACTGAAAATGTGGAAATGATTTTTTCATTGCATGTTTCTGCATGAAGGCTAAAGCAGTTAAAAATAATTAATAAAAATAGTATTTTTTTCATATGTTCTCCTTATGGCGCTAATTTCACTATTGTTCCCCAATGTGTGATTAGGTAGAGTTCTCCTTCTTTATCTTCTGCGAAAGACGTAATAGACCCCTCAAATTCATCTCCGTTCCACATCATTGTCAATTTTTCCATCTTTTGATTTTCATTTTTTATGTTTATTGTGTATGCTGACCCTGAAGCATAGTCTGCAAATATGTATTTTTCTTTAAGATTTTCAATCTTTTTCCCTCTATAAACATAACCCCCTGTTATTGAGACTCCCTCTTTATGGCTATAGACATAAAAAGGTATGTCCAACCCTTTCTTTAGACAGTTTTTTGGAGGGTCGTAACATTCTTTTCCCTCCATGATGTTCCATCCGAAATTAATACTGGTTTTTTCGAATGAAGATTTATGAATTTCTTCCCATTTATTTTGTCCAACATCTGCAATCCATAATTCGTTTGTAATTTTGTCGAAAGAGAATCTCCAAGGGTTTCTGAGCCCCCAATGAAGTATTTCTTTATTTGGTTTATTCGTATTGTAAAAAGGGTTTTTTTCAGGAATTTTATATTTCTGTTCCTGTCTTGGGGTGGGTTCAATTCTCAACATCGATCCAAGATAAGTTGATTTATTTTGTCCATGTTTTCTTGGATCTCCTCCAGCACCTCCGTCCCCCATTCCTATATAAAGGTAGTTGTCCGGCCCAAAAACTATATATCCTCCGTTGTGGTTTGCCCAAGGTTGAGAGATTTCCATAAGTACAATTTCTTTCGAAACTATCGGTTTATTTGTTTTTGAATCTATTGGAAATCCAGAAATAACAGTTCTTCCATCCCCTTTTGCTGTGTAGTTCACAAAAACCCAATCTTCCGAAGGCGTATTTTTTGGACCGATGGCAATTGAAAGTAAGCCTTTTTCTCCACCACTTGTGATTTTGTCCCTGATGTCAAGCCATGTTTCTCCAGGCTTTTCATCATTTATCTTTTTGACAGTTCCTCTTTGTTCAACAATGAGAATTTCATCATGAAACCAACTCATATGTATTGGGTATTCAAAATTTCCTGCAATAAACTCAACATTAACTTCAGAAAAAAACAAAAACAAAACAAATGTGAAAACATTCATAATTATTAGTGTAAACTTTTTTCAATGAACAATAATTTTTTTCTATTCCTTTTAGTTATTTGCTGGGTGAATGTTTTGACTTTTGAAAAAAGAGCAAAAGCGTGTGTTTTGAATAGCAAGTGGGCAAAATGGAAAGGAATTCCTGTTTACAAAATTGGATGGTTTGTTTATCCTCTTATTTTTTTCTTTTGGTTTTTTTCAAATTCTTTTTTTGAAGACTACAAGGAGATTTTAAGATGGGGAATTTCTGCCGGGTTGTTCATTTCAAGTACAAGGCAAGCATGGGGTCTCAGGTGGCTTGATGATCCTTGTACTGCTTGTCTTTCTGGTCATTTTTGTAATTTGCTTATAATTCTAATTCTTGCCTTTAGGCTAGTTTGAAAATGAATAAATTTGAAATAAAAATAGCCCAACCGAGAGGTTTTTGTGCAGGTGTTGATAGAGCCATTGAGATTGTTGAACAAGCCATTGATATTTTTGGAAGCCCTATTTATGTAAGACACGAAATTGTTCACAATCAAAGAGTGGTTGATGATCTAAGGAAAAAAGGTACTATTTTTATTGAAGATATTAATGAGGTTCCTGATGATTCAATTTTGATATTTAGTGCTCATGGAACAGGAAAGGAACTGTTGAAAAGAGCAAGGTCTAGAAAACTGAAAGTCATTGATGCAGCCTGTCCTTTAGTTACAAAGGTGCACATGGAAGCAATTAAATATTTTCAACAAGGTTTTTCTATAGTTTTGATTGGACATGAGGGACATATAGAGGTTGAGGGTACTATGGGCCAATTGCCAAAAGGAGAGATTAAGCTTGTTGAAACAGTTGAAGATATAGAGGCTCTTGATTTTTCAGAAGAAGAAAAGGTGGCAGTTATCACACAGACAACCTTAAGTGTTGATGACACTTTTGAAATTATGCAATCGTTGAAAAAGAAATATGTGAATTTGGTAACTCCAAAAGCGGATGATATTTGTTATGCTACTCAAAATAGGCAGGATGCTGTAAAAAGTCTTGCTGAGGAATGTGATTTGATTCTTGTTCTTGGCGCTAAAAATTCAAGCAATAGCAATAGATTGCGAGAGGTTGGAGAAAAATGTGGAATCAATTCTTATCTTATTGACGATGCTTCACAGCTAAAGGCTTCATGGCTTGAAGGTGTTTCTTCGGTTGGTGTCACTGCAGGAGCTTCTGCTCCTGAGGTTTTGATAGATGATCTGATTTCAAAATTAGTGAATTCTGGAGGAAGTTTTCCTAAGTTTAAAAAAGGAAAGGTTGAGAAGGTCTCTTTTCCATTGCCTCT
>CAZFBE010000044.1:0-2326 GCA_964517115.1 uncultured bacterium | reverse complement strand
GAATCTCCCCAAACGTTAACCGCTGTTCTAAATCTGTCTAAAAACCAATCAACTCCAATTATCAAGCCAACACCTTCCAAGGGTAGTCCAACTGCTGTTAAAACCAGAGACATTGTGACAAGTCCTGCTTGGGGTATTCCTGCAGCTCCAATGCTCGCAAGCGTAGCCGTAAGTGCGATGATTATTACTTGGCTTAAGTCAAGATTCATGTTGTATGCTTGTGCTATAAAAACAACTGCAACTGCTTCATACAGCGCTGTACCATCCATGTTTATTGTTGCGCCCAAAGGAAGTACAAATTTACGTGTATTTTTTGAAACTTTTGCTTTTTTGACGCAGTTCATGGTTAAGGGCAATGTTGCACTACTGCTTCCTGTTGACAAGGCGTTTAGCAAAGCCGGGCCCATTGTTTTAAGGTAATCCTTTATTTTTCTTTTTGTCTTTAAGAAAATAACTGGAAGGGTGATTGTTGAGTGTATTAAAAGACCTAAGAAAACGACAATCATGTAACTCATTACAAAATTTAAAGACTCAAGCCCTCTTGTTGCAATTGTGTTCCCGATAAGTGCAAAAATCCCATATGGAGTTAAGTAAATAACCCACATTGTCATTTTTAAAACAGCTTCAAACATTGATTCAAAAAAACTAGCTGCAGGTTCTCCTTTTTTTCCTGTTAGGCCAATAGAGAAACCCAAAAGTAAAGAAAAGATGATTATTGGAAGTATTTTCCCTTGTGCTAGTGATTCCATAGGGTTTGTTGGAATAAATGAATAAAGAAGCTCTTTCACCGTAGCTCCATTTTTGACTACATCTGGAGCAACAAGGTTTACTCCCTCTAAATTCAACCCTTGTCCAGGTTGCATGCTTATTACTAAAAATAAACCTAAAATGACAGCAAAAAATGTAGTCAAAAGGTAGTATCCAAAAGTTTTTAAAGCTAGTTTTTTTGCTTGAGATTTTCCACTTTTCAATGCAGAGATCGCTCCTGTTGTCATTGAAAAAAGAACAAGAGGAACGATGAGCATTTTCAAAAGCCTCATAAACATCTCTCCTATGGGAGATATCAAGATTGAGAATTCTGGAAATTGCCAACCAGAAATTATCCCTAAAAGCATTCCGATAGCTATTTTTGTTGTTAGAGATTGTTTCATGATTTCGAAATATGATTGTACTAATTATTACGATGCCTTATGTTTAAGTTAGCCAATTGTTCTTTAATCATCTTCACGATTTCTTGCATACTTATTGTTTTAGATGATTTAAATAATTTCCAACTTGGAAATTTTTTGATGTTTTTGTCTTTGGTTTTAATTTATTTTTCTAAAAAAAATGAATTTAAAAATTATTTCTTTTTGGCGATTTCATTTTATATGGCACATTATGCTGATATAAATACGAATCTTGACATTGGCAATATTGTTTTATTAACATCAGTGTTTTTTTTAATGGTCTGGGTGCCGGCAAGGTTTTCTTCAGGATTGATTACTTTTGATTTTAAATTTCAAAAATGGAACAAACAGCAATTTTCATGGTTTCTGAAAACGGGTTTTCTTGCATTAGTAATTCTCTATTTTTATTTTAATGATGCATTAACAGCTGGGGGCTTGCCTGTTCATAGAAGTTGGTCAATCGATGGCGGAACAGGGCTTCCTTTAGATATTGTTAGCCTCGAAAAGAATTTAATTCTTTTCGGCGCTTGTATGCTTTTGGGCTTTTGGGATGAGATATTTTTCATCAATACCGTTTTGGCAATATTCAAAAAATCAAATCCATTTTGGCTTGCAAATTTTTGCCAATCTCTTCTCTTTGCCTCCTTCCTTTATGAGTTGGCGTTTCAGGATTGGGGTCCTTTGATGATTATTCTTTTTGCTATTGTTCAGGGCAATATATTGAAAAAAACACATGATTTGGTTTATGTTATATGTCTGCATTTATTTGCAGATACTATTTTATTTTTTTATATCCTGAATGGGCACTATCCTTTTTTCTAGTTATTTTTTTCAATATCTTCAATAAGGTTTTTAGTACATTTGTAAACTATTTGGAAAACATTTTCAAATCCATTTTCTCCACCATAGTAGGGATCTGGAACATCTGGATTTTGTTTATTGTTTTCAAAATCTCTCATTAATTTGATTTTGTTTTTTTCCCTAGGTTCTTTGGCAAGATTCTCGAGGTCATTTTTATTTTGCCTATCCATTGCGATAATTAAATCAAAATCTTGAAAGTCATTTGTTTTGAATTGTCTAGACCTGCTTGTTAGATTGATGTTGTGTTTTTTTGCCACCTCTCTCATTCTGGGATCTGCCATTTCCCCAGCATGCCA
>CAZFBE010000043.1:0-5909 GCA_964517115.1 uncultured bacterium | reverse complement strand
AGGCCTGGAAATGACTTTCCTGTTGATGGAAAAGATTTGAGGAAAGCCATAGATTTATTGCTAAACAAACAAGAGATATCTGAAAACCAACTTCCAAGTATGGGTTGTAACATCAAATGGAGAGAGTGAATGAGGGTAAATAACCTTGTAGGAAATACACCTCTTCTTGAATTAAGAAGATTGTCTCCAGAAGGCAGAAGTATTTTTGGAAAAGCTGAATATTTAAGTCCTGGTGGATCTGTTAAAGACAGGATAGGTTTTTTCATGATTGAAAAAGCCATGGACAGGGGGGAACTCAAGCAAGGACAAACTGTTATTGAACCTACTGCTGGAAATACTGGGATTGCATTGGCGTTAGCATGTTCGTTTTATGGTCTAAAAATGATTGCAGTTATGCCTGGAAGGTTTTCTGCAGAAAAAGAAAAGATTATCGTTGCTCTAGGTGGAAAGGTAGTTAGAACTCCTACAAAAGATGGTATTGAAGGAGCTATAAAGAAAGCACATGAATTAGAAAAAGATTTGAATGGGTGGGTTCCTTTGCAGTTTTCAAATCCTGACAATGCTCAAGCTCATTTTGAAACAACTGGTCCGGAGATTTATTCTCAATTAAAAGAAATAGATGTTTTTGTTGCGGGCGTAGGCTCTGCTGGAACATTTGTAGGTGTTTCGAAATATCTTAAAAAAAATAATAAAAATATAAAATGTGTTGCTGTTCAGCCTGAAGGATCTGTTTTACTTGGAGGGAATCCAGGACCTCATAAGGTCGAGGGTATAGGCGTTGACGACATGGAAACAGTCAAACTTTGGGAAAAAGATTTACCAGATCAAGTTATTACTGTTTCTGACAAGGATGCTCATGTTATTACAAAAAGGTTAGCAATGGAGGAAGGTCTTTTGGTAGGCGCTTCTTCTGGAGCACTTGTCTTTGCTGCTTTAGAGGTTGCAAAAACATCTCCCAAAGGGACAAATATAGTTACTTTGCTTTGCGATTCTTCAGAAAGATACATATCTAAAAATATTTATTCACATTTTGAGGATTGGGAAAAATAATGAAAAAGAAATTTGACACTAGGTGCATTCACAACAAAAAAGGCATAGATGAAGCTACAGGCGGTGTAATGCCTCCAATAAACCTATCTTCAACTTTTGCTCAAAAAGAACCTGGAAAACCTTTGTCTGATTATGAATATATCAGAAGTGACAATCCAACAAGGTCTGTTTTGGAAAGTTTTTTAGCTGCTCTTGAAAATGGGAAATATGCAGTTAGTTTTTCAAGTGGCATGGCTGCTGTCGCCTCCATTACAAGATTGGTAAGAAAAGGGGAAACTTTGATTGCTGGAGATGATCTGTATGGCGGTACAAGTCGATTCATGAGAGATTTTTTAGTGAAAGAAGGCATTGATGTTCGGCATGTAGACACTACTGATCCCGAAAAAACAAAAGATTGGAAAGATGCTTCTTTGATATGGATAGAGACGCCAACAAATCCCTTATTGAAAATTACTGATATATCAAAAATAAAAAAACTAGCACCTCAGGCAGTGTTGGTTGTTGACAATACATTTATGAGCCCAAAATTTCAAAACCCTTTGGATTTCGGAGCTGACATTGTTATGCATTCTTCAACAAAATATATAGGAGGACATTCTGATGTTCTTGGAGGTGCAGCGATAACAAACAGTAAGGATTTAAACTCCAAGTTGAGAAAGGTGCAAAATGACACAGGTTCAGTTCCAAGCCCATTTGATTGCTATTTGCTTACAAGGGGAATAAAAACACTTTCAATAAGAATGGACAAACATGAGAAAAATGCAAGGTTCATTGCAGAAAATCTATCAACCAATAAGAATGTTGAAAAAGTTTATTGGCCTGGGCTAAAAAGCCATAAAGGGCATGAGGTGCATTCTTCTCAATCAAAAGGCTATGGAGGGATGGTTAGCTTTAAGCTAAGCAAGCAAATAGACCTTAAAGAATTCGCATCTCAAAGAAAATTCTGGACTCTTGCGGAGTCGTTAGGAGGAGTTGAAAGCTTGTTGTGTGTTCCTTTTGACATGACACATTCCAGCATCGAAGAAAGTATTCGTTTGGAAAAGGGAATTACTCAAAACCTGATTAGGCTTTCATGTGGAATCGAAGACCATAATGACCTTTGGGAAGATTTAAAAAGAGGCTTGGAGGGATAGCTTGAAAGAAATTTCAAAATTTATCTTCATGGTTCATCCTCCAGAGGAAAAAGATTTATTTAGGATTCCTCAGGTCAGATTTTTAAAAGCTTTACCAAAAGGCTTGCCCGAAAAAATAGTTGGAGGGCTGGGGCCTTTTCCGCTTTTTAAGATAAAGGGAATCAAGTCTAAAAAAGGCAAAGAGGCAGAAGGGTGGGTTCTTGGTCTTTTGGCAACTCCAAAAATGATGATTCAGAAAAATCCTGAAAAAACTTATAAGTTATTGGTTAAAGCTTCTAAATGGGGTGAAAAATATGGAGCTTCAGTGATGGGGCTTGGGGCTTTTACAAGCGTTGTTGGCGATGCTGGGGTAACTGTTTCAGAAAGGAGTCCAATAACTGTGACTACAGGAAATTCTTTAACGGTTGCTGCGACAATCAAAAGTATAGAAAGTATTTTGAAGATTTTAAAAAAGCCTATTTCTGACGAAAAAATTGTAGTTGTTGGTGCAACAGGATCTATAGGCAAGGCAGTTGCAAGGCTTTTAAGCAAAAGGGGCGCAAAGCTTATTTTGATATCAAAGACCAATGACAAGCTGGAAAATCTTGCAGCAGAAATAGGAGATAATGTTGTTGAGTTCGGTACAGATGTGAATCTTTTGAAGAAGGCGAAGATAATTGTTGGTGCAACAAGTTCTTCAGGAAAAGCAATACCTGTAGATATTTTAAAAAGAGGATCAATCGTTGTTGATATAGCGTTGCCTCCAGAACTTAGTAAAGAGGAGGCTGCAAAAAGAAAAGACTGCTTGGTGCTTGAAAGTGGAGAGATTCTCTTGCCTGGAAATCCTGAATTTTCTTATGATTGGCCTTTGCCGAAGAATATTGCTTATGCCTGTGAAGCAGAAACAATACTCTTATCGCTAACTGGCGAACTTGGCTTAGCTACCTTGGGAAGAGATATCAATATAGACAAAGTTGAAAGAGTTTGGAAACTGGCTGAAGAAAACGGGTTTTTTTGGGCGGGGTTTAGGTCCTTTGGAAAAGATTTATCAGAAGATGATGTATCGAAGTTTATCTTAAAATTTAGTCTCTAGTTTACTTTTTTACAGATGTATGGTAGAATTGTTAGGTACGAGTGTTGTATTTTTTAGTTGTCTTAAGGTCTATATATTATGTGGAATAAATTTCATAGTGATTCGAAACGAGTAATAATAAAAGCTCAGAAAATAGCCAAAAATCAAAAATCAGAGGCCCTAGAACCAACACATTTGTTAACTTCTATTTTAAAAAGCCCAAATTCAAATGCTTACAAAATACTTGAGTCAATGGGTGCAAAAATTACTGAACTTTTATCAAAGGTAGAGTCAATAATTCCAGAGGAAGGAGGGTCTGATTATGCAGTTTCTTTTTCATCTGAAACAAAAAGAGTTTTTGAATTAGCTTATGACGAAAGCAGGCAGTTAAAAAAACCCCAAATAGCCAGCGAACATATACTTTCAGCAATCTTCAAACATGGTGGCCCAGCTGGTAAATGCTTAAGAGAAAGTGGTCTTTTCATAGGAGAGCTCCAAGCAGAAATATCTAGTTTTTATGATATTGAAGAAGATTCTCCTAAGTCTTCAAAGAAAGAGAAAAGGTCACTTCAGACTTTAGAGAAGTTTTCTGAAAACTTGACATCTTTAGCATCTCAAGGAAAACTTGATCCAACAATTGGAAGAAAGCCTGAGATTGAAAGAATGATACACATCCTGAACAAGAGAATCAAAAACAATCCTCTCCTTATTGGTGAGCCTGGGGTTGGAAAAACTGCAATTGTTGAAGGTTTGGCACAAAGAATAATAAACGAGGAAGTTCCTGATAAATTAAGGAATAAAAAAGTTTTTTCCTTGGATCTTGCGAGTGTTGTAGCAGGAACAAAATATAGAGGAGAATTTGAAAACAGGATAAAGAAGATTCTCTCTGAAGTAAAGGCTGCAGATGGAATGATAATCCTTTTCATAGATGAAGTACATACCTTGGTTGGAACTGGTGCTGCGGAAGGGGCTATTGATGCTTCAAATATATTGAAACCTGCCTTGGCCAGGGGAGAACTTCATTGCATCGGAGCTACAACGTTTACAGAATACAGAAAACATATAGAAAAAAATCCTGCTTTGGATAGAAGGTTTCAAACAATTCAAGTTAGCGAACCTACTGTTGAAGAATCAGTTGAAATACTAAAGGGTTTAAGGTCTAGATATGAAGAGTATCATGGAGTTGAAATTAGTGACAGTGCGCTAGATGCTGCTGTACAGCTGAGCCATAGGTTTATTACTGAGAGATTTCTTCCTGACAAAGCAATAGATTTAATTGATGAAGCTTCCTCTAAGGTTAGGTTGAATCTTTCTACAAGTTCTCCGGAAATGATGAAGATAAAAGAAAAAATAGAAAATCGAAAGAAAGAGAAAGAAAGCATAGGCAGTGAGATAAAAATACTTATCGAGGATCTTGAAGCAGAAAAACGTGAAGCTGTTTTGTCTAAAGACCTTGAAAAGGCTTCAATCTTGAGGGAAAAGATAACAAATCAAAGAGAAAAGCTAGAAAAGGAAAACAAAAAGAAACAAACAATTAAAGAAGAGATCAATGAACTTGAGGTTGAGCTAGAGAAAGAGGAGGAGAGCGTAAGGGTTCTCCAGGAAGCTTTTGTTGATGATGATGCTGTTGCTGAAGTGGTTCATATATGGACAGGAGTTCCAGTTTCAAGGATAAGCAAATCTGAGTCAGAAAGGGTTTTGAGTATAGACAAGTTTATATCGAAGAGGATAATAGGACAAAAACATGTGGTCTCGAAAGTCTCTTCGATATTGAGAAAGTCGAAAGCAGGGCTAACTGATAGGTCCAGACCACAAGGTAGTTTTTTGTTTTTAGGCCCAACTGGAGTTGGAAAAACAGAACTAGCAAAGATAATTTCAGAATTTTTATTAGGAGATAAAAAGAAAATAACGAGATTAGACATGTCTGAATACATGGAAAAACACACTGTAAGTAGACTCTTAGGCGCTCCTCCTGGATATGTTGGATACGACGAAGGGGGGCAGCTTTCTGAAGCAGTTAGGAAGCAGCCATATTCCGTTGTTCTTTTCGATGAGGTTGAAAAAGCTCATCCTGATATTTTTAATATACTTTTGCAGATATTAGAAGAGGGAGAGCTTACAGATTCTCTTGGACATAAAGTTAATTTTAAAAACACTGTCATAATCTTGACCAGCAATACTGGAACAGAAGGTCTTTTTGATACGCCAGATCTTGGTTTCGGTGTTCCTGGAGAACAAGTTAATTTTGATCATGACATCTTGAAAAAGAGGCTCGAGGGTGAAGCAAGAAAAAGATTTAGACCTGAACTTTTAGGGAGGCTAGATGAGATTGCTGTTTTTGACTCTTTGGGACCAAAAGAAATTATTTCAATTATTGACTTGTTGCTAGAAGGTCTTGAAAAGAAACTAAAAGAAAAAAACATAAGCCTCCTTGTTGGAGATGATGCAAAAGAATTATTAGCCAATAATGGTTACAGCCCTAGAGAGGGAGCTAGAAAACTCAGAAGACAGGTGGAGATAGACCTAGAAGAACCTATGGCAGAAATAATCCTGAAAGGGAAAATTGAAGACAAGGATACTATAGTTGTTTCTACAAGCAATAAGAAATTTACATTCGATGTTATTAAAGAGTCAGGAAAAAAGAAAAAGAAAAAGGAGAAAAAATCATGAGTTTT
>CAZFBE010000042.1:0-5947 GCA_964517115.1 uncultured bacterium | reverse complement strand
AGAGCAACAGCAAAGATTATGCATTGCAAGATGCCTCCCAACAAAACCCAAAATACTACTTATGGACGAACCTTGTTCCGCATTGGATCCAAGTGATACAGAGAGGGTAGAAGATCTTATAAGGGAACTGAGGAAAGACTATACTGTTGTCATAGTGACACATAACTTACAACAGGCAGGAAGAATTTCTGACCAGTCTGTTTTGTTTCACTTAGGGAAAATTGTTGAAGCAGCCCCAACAAAGGATTTTTTTCAAAACCCGCAAGAAAAAAGAACCAGAGACTTTATTACAGGTCGGTACGGATAGGAGTAAATAATGACAAGAAGATTAACCAAACTAATCGATAAAATCAAAGGAAAAACTTTAGAAATGGCTCAAGATGTTTGCGATTCAATGGATGATGCAATGAATGCAATTTTGAATTCCAATGATGACAAATATGACGAAATGAAAAAAAGGGAAAATGGGATTGATGCTTTAGAAGTTGAAATAGAAGAATCAATACTTGGAACAATTGCTGTTCACCAACCTGTTGCAGATGATTTGAGAATTCTTGCAGCAATGCTGAAGATAACAAATGATCTAGAGAGGATTGGCGATTATGCAATCAAGATTGCTCAAAGGGGCAAAGACATTGATGCAAACTTAATACAAAGCATCAAAGCCCCATTGTCTCAATTAGGGTCTTCTTCAATCCAGATGATTAAAGATGCAGTAGAGGCTTTGGAAAAAGGAGATGCCAATCTTGCTCAACAGGTTAGGGATGCTGACGACAAGGTAGATGATCTAAACAAATCTTTAATCAAGGAGCTATCAAAGATCAATGATGATGATTTCGAATCCCTGGTTGCGCTTGTTTCAATATCCAGACGATTTGAAAGAGCTGCAGACCATGCTACAAACATCGCGGAAGATGTTTTGTTTTGGCTTGAAGGGAGGATATTCAGACACGGGGAAACATAAGGTCTTTCAGGGCATAAAATTGCCTAGTGAAGAAAGTTCGTTATTTCGAAAGACCAAAGAGATACTGGGAAGGGCATGTTTTCCCAATGCAAAAAATGCAACTCCTAAAAAACAGGGTTTCTTCCAAATACAGAGTTGATTTTAAAGAGCCCGAAGAATTGCCTGTGGGGGCTGTTGAATCGACACATGATTCGAGTTTTTTAGCAAGAATACACTCTTATTTCAAAAATCCAGAAGCTTCATATGGTGAATTTGAAGCTCGTTGCGATGAGGATGTTTTTACGAATGAATGCAAGGCGGTTGCGGGCACCCTTTCATCATGCAGGGATTCGCTAGAGCAAGGTTGGGGTTTCAACATTGGCGGAGGGCTGCACCATTCTTTTCCAGACCACGGTGAAGGCTTTTGCATCATTAACGATGTTGCAATTTCAATAAATCAACTAAGGAGAGAAAAGGTTGTTAAAAATGCCGCTATTATTGACCTTGATGTTCATCAAGGGAACGGAACGGCGGTATGTTTTCAGGGAATCCCTGAGGTTACTACGATCTCAATGCACCAGAAAAACAACTATCCTTCATGGAAGCCAAAATCTGACCTTGACATAGGTCTTGAAGATGGGACTGGGGATGATGAGTACCTTTCACAATTATCAAAATCGCTTCAATGGCTTTCTGAAAAGAAGAAGCCCGATCTCGTTTTGTTTCTAGCAGGAGCAGACCCCTATAGAAAAGATCAGCTTGGAGGATTGTCTTTAAGTAAAAAAGGGTTGGAGGCTAGAGACAAGCATGTTTTCAATTGGACAAAATCTAACAATTGCCCAGTTTCTGTTGTATTGGCAGGAGGGTATGCAAAAGATGTAAATGATGTTGTTGATATACACTTCAATACATTTAAGTGTTTAATGGAGGTTTACTAAAATGATTTTTTGTTTTGTTTTTTTAATTAATCTTTTTCAGGTTTTTGACTGGGAGCCCGAAGAGTACCCTGTAAAAAAAACTCATACAAAAATCCATATTGATGGAATCATTGACGATGAAGAATGGGAAGACGCTCCTTGGTCCAGTTATTTTGTGGATATCGAAGGGGATTTGAAGCCGCTTCCAAAATATAAAACAAAAATCAAAATGCTATGGGATAAAGATTATTTTTATATTGTTGCACTTATGGATGACCCTCACATATGGGCGGTAAGCACAGAAAGGGATTCTTATATTTGGCAAAATGAGGGCGATTTTGAGGTTTTTTTAGACCCTGACGGAGATTCATTTGACTACATTGAAATAGAAATCAATGCCATGGGAACTGAGTGGGATCTTCTTATGGACAAGCCATACAGCGAAGGAGGCGTCAATGATGATTCTTGGGACATTGAAGGCTTAAAGTCAGCTGTCGTTGTTGGTGGGACCTTAAACAATCCCGAAGATACTGATTTAAATTGGGTTGTTGAAATTGCAATTCCTTGGGACGGGATTAGACATACGGCCAATATCTCAATGCCTCCGAATCCAGGAGAATCTTGGAGGATTAATTTTTCAAGAGTTTGGTGGGATCATGAGGTTGTTGATGGGAAGTATGTAAAAATTGGAGAAGCTTTCGAAGGGCATCCTGAATCCAATTGGGTTTGGTCCCCACAAGGTGTAATAAATATGCATATTCCAAGCCTTTGGGGATTCATTCACTTCATGGGAGAAGAAAAAAGCGATAACAGAATATTAGATTTTCTTTCCAGGTGAAAAATTTATGAATGCAGCAAACCTAGACTGGTCAATCATGTTTCTTACATGGGCCGTTATGGTTCTTTCTGTTCCGATTGCAAAAAAATATATGAGAAGTGTTGCTGATTATCTTTCTGCAGGAAGATCAGCTGGACGATACATACTTTCCGTTGCACAAGGTATTGCGGCACTTGGCGCAATCTCTGTTGTCGCTATGATGGAGCAAAACTACATTGCAGGTTTTTCGATGTCCTGGTGGGGGCTTACGATGAATCTTGTTGTTCTGGGGGTGACGGCTTCCGGGTGGGTTATTTACAGATTCAGAGAGACCAGATGTTTGACTTTAGCTGAGTTTTTTGAAAGAAGATATAACAAAAAATTTAGAATTTTTTCCGGTTTTATAGCATTTGTTTCAGGAATTGTCAATTTCGGCATATTCCCAGCTGTCGGTGCTAGATTTTTTTTAAATTACTTAGGGTTGCCGGAAAGCGTTGCATTTGCAGGTTTTGATATTCCAACATTCGCCCTCCTGATGCTTTTTTTACTTTCAACATCTCTTTATTTTGTTTTTTCTGGCGGGCATGTCGCTGTGACGATTGCTGATTTTATTCAAGGGGTTTTCAGTAATTTTGTTTTTATCTGGATGATTTTGTTCTTTCTCTTCAATGTTTCATGGGATCAAATTTTTTATTCTTTAAATCAAGCTCCGGAAAATGCATCCCTGGTTAACCCTTTCAAAACCAGCCAGGTAGAAGACTTCAATCTAGGATTCTTTTTGATAGGGATATTGATTTACGTCTATGGGACAATGTCTTGGCAAGGAACGCAGGCCTACAATGCTTCGGCAAAAAATGCTCATGAGGCAAAAATGGGAAGCCTTTTGACAAACTGGCGAAACATCCCCCAAAACCTCTTTATGTTGTTTATTCCAATAATTGCTTACACTGTTTTGCATCATCCAGATTTTGCTAATGAAGCGGGTTTTGTTAACTCCGTTTTAAATAGCGGGACTACTGATACAGCTGTAAGCCAGATGCGTGTCCCAACTGTTCTGGTTTCAATGTTGCCTCCCGGCTTGATGGGGGCTTTTGCAGCAGTTATGCTGGCTGCTTTTATAAGCACTCACGACACCTATCTTCACTCCTGGGGGAGTATCTTTGTTCAAGATGTTTATATGCCATTCCAAAAAAAGCCACTTAGCCCCGAAAAACATTTAAAGGTTTTGAGATGGTCAACAATTGGAGTTGCAATTTTTATATTTATGTTTTCCTTGATATTCCAACAAAGCGAGTACATTCTTTTATTTTTTGCAATTACGGGAGCAATTTTCTTTGGAGGATCGGGAGCGGTTTTGATCGGAGGACTCTATTGGAAGAGAGGGACAGCTCAAGGGGCATGGTGGGCAATGTCGCTCGGGGCGTCTTTGTCTGTTTTCGGCATATTTGGAGAAAGGTATATTGACAGCTGGCCCAATTGGCTTAACGGGCAGGTAATGACAGGAATTGTGATTGCATGCTGTATCGTTGCGTATGTTGTTGCTTCACTGAACTCAAAACAAAAAGATGTCAATCTAGACAAGTTATTGCACCGTGGAAAATATGAAACCAAAAAAGAAAAAAAATTAATCCAAAGCGAGGTCCCAAGAGGGTTGAGGGCAATAGGGATTACTGAAGAATTTACTAAGTCTGATCGCAGGCTTTATTACCTTACTTACACATGGGTAATTGGGTGGTTTTTGGTTTTTCTAGTTGGCACAATATACAACCTCAACGTAGATGTTTTAGATGATCAGTGGGTGTCATTTTGGAAAATATACATGTGGGTTAATGTTGTTGCTGCAATTTTCGTTACGATTTGGTTTACACGCAATGGATTCAAGGATTTAAAAGAAATGCTTAAACGGCTCAAGAACAGAAAAATAGACGTTAATGACAATGGGGTTATTTCAGAAAATGATATTTAGCAGGCACGAGAGAAACCCAATAATTACGAGGGAAGACATCCCGCTTAGCTGTACAGAGGGCATTGAAAGCAGCTCCGTCTTCAACCCAGGAGCAATCTTTATTGATGGGGAGTTTCACTTGATTCTGAGGGTTCAAAACAGGCAAAGGAAAACTTTTTTAACACATTGCAAAAGCAAGGATGGAGTGAATTTTTCAGTGAGTGAAAACTCAATCAAGGTTAACGGTCTCGAGGACCTGGGTTTGGAAATATTTCATATTTACGATCCCAGGATTACAAAAATCGAAAATGATATCTTCGTTTCAGTCGCAATTGATATCGAAGAAGGATGCAGGATTGCACTTTTCCGCTTAAAGGATTTCAAAGAAATGGACTTAGTTTATATCGGCCCGAATGATTCAAGGAATGGTGTTCTTTTCCCCGAAAAGATAAATAATCACTACTGCCTGCTTGACAGGCCGAATAATCAGTTTTCTGGAGGGGTCCTTTCTGGGTCCCAGATTTGCCTTTCAGCATCTCTTGACTTGTTAACATGGGGAGGCTCTGTTCCTATCATGAGCGGGAACTACCATTATTGGGATGAGTTGATTGGGGCTGGTCCGCCTCCATTGAAGACAAAGGAAGGTTGGTTATTTTTCTACCATGGCGTAGCAACTCACTTTATGAGTAGCAACATCTACCAAGTAGGGGTTGTTTTGCTTGATTTAAAAAATCCTGAAAAGGTTCTTTCAAGGTGTCCGCACAATATTTTTGAACCAAGAGAATCTTATGAGGTTGTTGGACAGGTTCCAAACGTTGTTTTCCCTACAGGGATGGTTTCAAACTCTAATTCCGGGATTTTGGAAAACTCAAGTGAATTGTTCATGTATTACGGAGCTGCAGATTCTTCTGTCTGTCTTGCAAAAACGACAGTTCAGGCAGTTTTAGACTGTCTCAAATGACACATCCCAAGAAAGCCTTTATTGTCTCTCATACACACTGGGATAGAGAGTGGTACAGGACCTATCATGACTTTAAGGTTGATCTTTCAGCTGTCGTTAAAGAGGTTTTACATCTTCTAGAGGAGGATAACGAGTTCAATCACTTTGTTTTGGACGGACAGACGATAATACTCAGAGATTATCTTTCAATTTTTCCAGAAGACAGAGTTCGCATAAAAAACTTGGTCAAAGAGGGGAGGTTGTCACTGGGACCTTGGTACATTCTTCCAGATGAGTTTTTGATAAGTTCTGAATCCACTATAAGAAATTTAGTTTTTGGATTTCAAACAGCCGAAGAATTTGGAGGGGTTCAGGATGTTGGATA
>CAZFBE010000041.1:0-6317 GCA_964517115.1 uncultured bacterium | reverse complement strand
TTTATAAAAAAACCCATATTAATCATTTTGCACATCCTTATGTAAATCCATTAATTTTTGATAGTAAAAATCTGCAGCACTAGAAACGTGCTTCAAAGCAGATCCCTCTAACTCTTTTTTAACTTTAGCAGGAACCCCTGCAGCAAGCATTTTTTCTGGGATATTGTCACCTTCTTTAACGACACTGCCTGCTGCAATCAAAGAACCTGCTCCAACACTTGAACCATCCAAAACACAAGCATTCATTCCAATCAAAGCACCATCTTCCACAACACAACCCTCCAAAACAGCACCATGCCCAACAGTGACACTTTTTTTAACTATTGTTGGGTTTATGTGACTCGTATGAATAACACTATTATCTTGAATACTCGATTTATCTCCAATCCTTATATCAAATCCTTGATCAGCCCTTAAAACAGCTCCATACCAAATATTTGCTCTCTCGCCTATAAAAACCTGACCGGCAATTACAGCATTCTCAGCAATAAAAGCTGAGGGATGAATTACAGGAGTCTTTCCATTGATTGTTAGTATAGTTGCCAAAATTAATCTCCCTTGAAGGAGGGTTTTCTCTTTTCTCTAAAAGCTTTCACTCCTTCGTGATGGTCTTTCGACAATAGCATCTTTTTTTGAGAATCATATTCTTTCTCTAAAGCGGAGTCTCTATCGATATTTGTCATCATGTTTAATAATTTTATAGCTTCTCCCGTAGCCATAGGCGCTCTTTTCAAAAGAGACTCAACCCAATTAAAAACAAACTCAAGAAGCTTTTCCGATTCAACAACCTTTGAAACAAAACCCAGCCTAAAAAGTTCATCGGCATTGCTCAAGGATTCTGAAAGATAAAAATGCTTTGCTTTTGAAAGACCTAATAGTTTCACAAGCCTGTAAGTTCCACCATGCGAAGGAATCAAGTTCAACTGATGCTCTCTAAAGCCTGCTTTTGCATCAGAAGACATTACCCTGATATCACATGCCATTGCAAGTTGGATTCCTGCACCGGTTGCAACACCATTTATTGCTGCAAAAACTGGCTTTGGAAGATCTTCTAAAAAATCATAAAAATCACTGACAACCCTGCTTTGCTGAGTGAAATTTGAAGCATTCCACTTTTTTTCAAAATGACTTATGTCACCTCCAGCACAAAAAGCCTTCCCTGACCCTGTAAAAATCACAGCTTTTACTTTTTTCTCAACAAGTACAGAGTTCAGGTTTCTAAAATCCTCCCTCATTCCATCATCTAAAGCATTCAAGAATTTTGGCCTGTTTAAGGTTATCAAGGCAATCCCATTGTCAAAAAATTCATACTTGATTGAATTCCAATTCATAATCTAACCTTTCTTCCATTTGATAATCGAGAAAGGTGAGCTACAGTCTAAACAGTGGTACTGAGAAGACATATGAAAAGGACCAAATATCCCTGTCTTTTCTATCTTCTTAGAACCACAATGTGGACAACAGTTGTTTTCTTCTTTTTTGTCTAACTGTTCTTTTCTTTTCTCAAATATATTCAATTTAAAATTTCCATCAAAGGTTTGATTTTCAACTCAAACTCCCTAACTAATTCCGAGGAATCCTTATCGATAATCTTTTCATCTTTTGCAAATTTGATTAATTTTTCATTTTCAAAAGAAAACCAAGAAATTGTTTCTTCATAGATTTTGTCTACAGCATCTTGCAAATCCTTTTTGGACTCTTCAGCAAGAAGAGAAAACCAGCCAGAAGAAAATATCTCATGATAATTTTCTTCCTGCAGCATTTTTCCCATTCTTGAGGAAAAAAATTCAAAAGAACTATTTTTTAAAGAGTTCAAAACAACAGTCATAGCAGTATCAAAAATACAAGAAACAGCAACAAAGTCAGTCCATTGCTTCCAGTCTTTTTTTAGGAAATCAGGAACTTCAAAATTTAGCCTATCTGCTACAACAACCATTTCCTTAGGGGCATTTTCAAATTTTTTAAATAAGGGATATAAAACCCTGGCATGGCCAACCTCATCTCCCGCCATAGACGCAGCAGCTACAGATGCCTCTAGTGTTGGGCCACTACAAGACCAGTGTCCATATCTTCTACCCAGACAATACTTGGCATCAGCCAACCTGATTAAAATCTGCAAAATAGCTTCTTCTCTAGACATTTTTATATAACCTTTATTATTGAATTCTCTGGAACTGCAACCAGCTCCAACCAATCCTCTCCATATTCCCCAACAACAACAGACCTTGGGTTACCTTTAGACGAAACAAGACCTAAAAAACCAAGTGGCTCCTCTCCTTTCTTTCTCCCAAAAATATGCCAATTACTCATTAACAACATCTCCATCATCAATTATTTGAACTGTGTCTTTTCTTGCAACAGCAATCATCTCAACCCAAGTGCTTTCTTGATACATTTGATAGGCATAAGCTTTGGCTAAGTGTGCAGTTGGAGCGATCACGTCTCCATTCAGTTTCAAAAATTCATCTTTTGTTGATTTTGAATAAACATCGTAAACATCCCCAGTTGGTTTCAATAAATTTGAATCCCTTATACCCATTTGATTACTCCCCAGTCATTCAAACCCTTCACCCCATCTTGAGATAACATTTCCTGGTTCCAAGGAGGATCCCAAACAACATTTATAGAAACATCTTTAATATCTTTTTCAGAAATCAATCTTTCAACAACGTCATCAGACATAAAATCCATTGCAGGGCAAGACATTGAAGTAAAAGTCATGTCAACAATAACACTTTGTTTTTTATCATCAAAATGAACACCGTAAATCAAACCCATGTCAACAATGTCTATGTCAAATTCGGCATCTTGGACATCATGCAGAATTTGAAAAATCTCTTCTTCCCTTGAGGTTCTTTTTTTTGGATCCTGAATCACTATCTTTCTAACATCTGACAAACTTGCTTATGTCCCTTTTGGAGTATCTCAACAAATTCATCATTCATTTCTCCTCTTTTTTTCCATCTCTTCATAACGCTATATCCATCAGAATTCGGTTCAATCCAAGGAATCTCCCCTTCGTTGAAAAGCCATTTTTTCTCTTGAGCATCGAATTTGCAAGGAAATGGATATTCCAAAACATATTTCTTTTTATTTTCGCAATAATGTGCTGGAACCTTCAGTCCAAGGCTCTCTGCCAAGGGAACAGCTGTACTCATCCATGTTTGCCTTAATTGATCATTACTCTGTCCCTTGAAGCCATATTCAAGTTGAATATTTTGTGTTTTCAAGGAGTCTGGAAGACCAAACCATTCAACAGTCAAAGGGAACATCCAGTCCAAAGCCTTCTGCAATCTTTCTTTTCCTACAGGATCTTTAACAAGTTTCTTCATCCATGTTTCCCCATGCCTCAAATGAAAACCTTCTTCTTTGCCAACTTTAACTAAAGCTCTTTTCCAAGGTCCAAAAGTAGTGTTTCCAAAAACATCATCCAAAAGAACAAAACCCGCCCTGTCGTAAAAAGCATTTGCGACAGCAAGCTCTGTCCAGGTCACCAACGGAACATCAAAGGCGTATGGATACCTAAAACTCTTCGGATCTCTTTCATAGATAAACTCTTCTTTGTTTATCCCCAAATCTTCCATCAGCCTATAAGCAATATGAGCATGTCCTAATTCGTCCTGGATAATCCCCATTGCCGAAATAAAAGCATTTGTTGTAGGGGCATCTTTTGCTGCAAGATAGTAAGCAGGTGCACTGACCAACTCAGTGTCAGCAGATACCGTAAGGATCTTTTTAATGCCATCCAAATACTTTGGAGACATCATAGAAATCTCCTCTATATACTTGTCTTCCTTTAATCTGTTTTCAACAAAAGATTCTTCTTTTAGATTGAACAAAAATTACTCTCCTTTAAAATCAGCTCTTCTTTTTTCTGCAAAAGCCGTTAAGCCTTCTTTTGCGTCATGGGTTGAAAACAAAGGTCTCATATGCTCTCTTTCATTTGAAAGAGCATCATTTAGTGACATGTTCAAACCCTGATAAACACTACTTTTAATATGAGCAATTGCTGCTGATGCTTGAGACGCAACTCTCTTTGCCCACTTAACAGTTTCCTCTTCTAGGCTTTCTGCCGCAAACAATTTGTCAACAATACCGTAATCCAAAGCGGTTTGTGGATCTACAACCCTGCCTGTAACCATCATGTCTAAAGCCTTTTGACATCCAATAAGCCTTGGAAGCCTGACAGTTCCACCATTTCCTGGAAGGAGTCCTAGGGTTACCTCAGGTAAACCAACTCTATATTCGCCTTCTGCAGCAAACCTGAAATCACATGCAAGAGTCATCTCCAAGCCACCCCCAAAAGCACCTCCATTAATCATTGCAACAAATATTTTTCCTGAATTTGCCATTTTTGACAAAGTCATATGAGCATAATTTATCATGTCTAAATTTGCTTCCAAATCATCTAAGTTCTCAATGAATTTCTTAATATTTGCACCAGCGCTAAAAAGTTTCGAGCTTCCGCTCTTCATAATAACGACCTTGACCTCTTCGTCATTGATGTTTTGGTCGATAACTGCATTTAGCTGCTTCATCGTATCGATATCATAAGAATTTACTTTTCCATCATCAAGAATGATGAATCCAACCGCACCGTCTTTGTCAAAATGTACTCTTTTTTCCATAATTACCTCACTTGTTGTGTATTTAAATACTTATCCTAACTTTTTTATGGGTAAAAAACTAATTAAAAATCTCTTGTAACGTCGTTTTTCGAAAATCAAAGATTTTTTCCACATCCCTTTCAATAAACATCTTATAAATCAGAAATCCTCCTGGAACCCCAAATTTAATTGAATCAACAACCAAGGTTCCGCCATCCTTTTCTTCAAACGTGTGTAGATGATCCCAGTAAACATATGGGCCCTTCCTTTGACAATCTTCAAAAAAAGACTTTGGTTTCCATTTTGTTATTTCGCTTTGCCACCTAAAAGGAATACTGTGTAATTTGAGCTTGTAGTCAATCAGCAAACCAGTCTTCATTTTAATTTCACCTTCATTCAAAACCTTAAATTCCAAAAAAGAAGGTGTCATTCTTTCAAGGTTTCTTGCATTTGAGAAAAAAGAAAAAACTTTGTCTATATTTTCTGGAACCCAGACCTCGTATCTCTTTTCTACATGATGAACAAAAATAGACATTTGGAAAGTCTAAATCCTCGTTAGGATTTTATCAATGCCAAAACACTTCCTATTCGGACTCAAAACCCTCTTTTTAATTTTTGTATTTTCTTTTTTGTTTTATTTTCCACCAAAGGCAAAAAACCTGGGTGCACCATTGAATGAATTTTCATCTGCAAGAGCCTCTTTGGTTCTTTTGGACCTGATAAAAGAAGAACAGCCACACCCTTCAGGTTCAAAAGAAAATGAAAAAATACGAGATTTAATTGTTGAGAAAGTCATTGCAATGGGCTTAAGTCCTGAAATACAGAGTTTTGAAGCTTCCATAAAAGGGAAAAAAGAAACGCTTTTTAATGTCATTACAAAAATCAGTGGAAAAAATACGAAAGGAGAAAAAATACTCCTTTCCTCCCATTATGACTCTGTAAGAGAATCTCCGGGAGCAGCAGATGATATGCATGCTGTAGCAGCAACATTTGAAATAATGAGAATACTCTTGGAACAAGAAAAAGAACTCAGTCATGATCTTATTATCATGTTTAACGATGGAGAAGAAATCGGATTGCTTGGGTCAAAAGCATTTATGGAAGGCCACCCTTGGGCAAAAGATATTCAATATGTCATAAACATGGAAGCAAGGGGAACAAGTGGTCCAAGCCTCATGTTTGAAACAAGTGAAAAAAATTCCAGCCTTGTTGAAATATACGGATCTTCCGTTACTCACCCAAGATCATCTTCAATCTTCTATGAAATCTATAAGAGACTCCCAAATGGAACTGATTTTGCAATATACAAAGAATATGGATTAAAAGGTTTCAATTTTGCATTCATAGGAAATGCCCAAAACTACCATACAAAAAATGACAATATTGAAAATCTGAATTTTGACACTGTCCAGCACCAGGGTCAAAATGTACTTCAAATCCTTAACCAGCTGCAAGAAATCGATCTTTCGAAACTGAAACATGAATCAAATAGTGTCTATTTTGATTTCTTGGGAAAAATTTTCTTTAGCTGGCCAGAAAAAAACAATATTCCGATTTCGATAGCCACAATGGTGCTGTTGTATTTTGTACTAATGCGACTTGGCCAGCTGAAAGCATTAACATGGAAAAAACTTGGTTGGGGGTCTTTGGCTTTCCCAACTTTCATCCTTGGAACAATTGGGGTTGGAGTAGCTTTTGATGTTTATGTTT
>CAZFBE010000040.1:0-7149 GCA_964517115.1 uncultured bacterium | reverse complement strand
TTCCAATTCTCTTTTCTGATTTTTTTATCTTATTTTTTAGCCATCCTGCAACCTTATGAACACCCAAGCCTAATTCCCCATATGAGATATTGGTCCATTGGCCATCTTTATTTTCTGTAATTGCAATTTTTTTAAAGTTTTTTTTCCAAGAAAGAACAAAAAGATGTCCTAAATGATTGCTTTTTTCTGGCTTCAGAGAGAATGAGAGAACCTTTGATAAGATTTTTTTTATCCAAACAATCATGAATCACCACCCATCAGGAACAATTGTACTGTTGTTTTTTCTTAGAGAACGTAGAGTTTTTGCTGTATTTTTTTCTAGCTTTTCTAGTAGTTTTTTTTCATATTTCTGAGACTGGCTTGAATCAGTATTTTTCAAGTGTTTTAGTTCGGTAATTTCGCCAAGCGAAAGGTGGCATTTTTTTTCAGTTTTGATTATGTATTTTTTATCCAAGAATCTGTATAGTTCTTTTGAAAGCATTGCCAGTTTTTCTTCAAGAGATTCGTATGTAGTATTACAAAAAAAAGTATCATCAAATTTTAAGTATGAAAGTGAATGAAGCATTAGTACTTTTTTTTCAATTTCTTTTTTTATTTTTGGGTTTCTTGTAAAGTCATTTGCCTCTCTTGCTTTCTGTATTCTGTCAGAAAGGCTGTCTTTTTTGTTGGGTTTTATTTTTATTTTAGACTCAATGTTCGTTATTGAAATTTGACATAGATTTTTTATCCTGGAATTAATGCTTTTAAACCTGGAATCCTCTGTTCTCCATTTCCTTTTTTTTTCTGCTTTTATGTTTTCTCGTTTTTCAAGTTTTTCAATTATTGATTGTGCAATTGCGGCAAGTCGCATTTGAAACTCACTGCTTGAACGAGGTTTTAAATCTAATATTAATTCAAGTTCTTTTAGCCGATTTTCAACTACTTTCTGTTTGTTCCCAATTATTGAATAGTAGATTGCAAAAGGCAGAACCTTTATAGGTAAATTTGTTTTCTTTGAAGAAAAGAGTGCAATTTTTATTGGGCCTGGTTGGTAAGGTAGCATTCTTTCCGTGTCTCCGTATGTTCTTCCTTCAGGGAAAACAATCAGGTTTTTCCTACTCGAAAGAATTTCAATTGACCTTGACAAAGACCTTCTGTCAAGTTTTGTTCTGTCTATAGAAAAGCATCCGCCCATTTGCAGTAGCTTCCTAAGGATGTAGGGAGTTCTAAACATCACGTCTCTTGCAGTCATTATTCTGAATTCCAAGTTTAATTTTCTAAATGTGCAATAGAGCGAAGGTGGATCAAAGTCGGTAGGGTGATTGCAAGTGATCAAAGATCCTCCTCCTAAGGATTCCTTCAATCTTTTTTCGTCGTTTTTTGATAATTCGATTTTTTTTATTTTTGCTTTTTCTTTTACTAAGAATGCTAATATTTTATTAAGTATTGCTACGTGAAAATTAGAGAATGAATCTTTATAAAATTGGCTTTTTTTCAATTAGTTAAATGCCCTTATTCCAGTTGTAATATTTCCAATAATGAGTTTTTGAATCTCGCTCGTTCCCTCAAAAAGTTCCATAACTCTTACGTCCCTCCATATCTTTTTTGAAAAAAAGCTTTTGTCTTTTTCAATCAGTATATTTGCAGCAATTGAGGCTCCTTCTGTGGCTTTTAGTTTTGCCATTGACGCATATTTTGTGAAATTTCTTTTTTCTGTTTTTAGTTCAATTGTTTTAGATAAGAGAGATTTGCATGACTCTATTATTACTTCAATTTTTGCTATGTCTTTCATATTGCCCTGTGTCGGTTCTTCTTTTGCAATTTCGATCAGTCGTTTTTGCATTCCCTCAATTGCTCCAATTGCCATTGCGGAGATTCCAAGCCTTCCGTTATCTAGAGCCCTAAAAGCAACGTTGAGTCCTTTGCCCTTTTTTCCAATCCTGTTTGTTTTTGGCACAAAAACATTATCAAAAGACATTTCTGCAGTGTCGCTAGATTTGAAACCAAGCTTTCCATGTATTTTTGTTTTAGAGACACCCTTAGAACTTGTGTCGACTAAAAAACAACTAATTTGATCTTCTTCTTTTGCATAAACAATTGCTATTTGAGCTATGTTTCCATTTGTTATCCACATTTTTTGACCATTTAAAACCCATCCCCCATCTGCCTTTCTTACTGTTGACTTCATTTCTGATGGATTTGACCCTGCATCAGGTTCTGTAAGGGCATAGCAACCACTTATTTCACCATTTAAAATCCTTGAGACATATTCATTTTTTAAATTTTCTGAAGCTTCATTAAGTAAAATCTCCGCAACAAGTGTGAATTGGCCAGTTATTATTGCTGCTGCAGTGATATCTTCTTGAGAGAAGGTTTTTATTAACTCGTATGTCCAAATAGGATCTTTTTCAGAGCCTCCATATTTCTTTGGCGTTGAGACCCCAAGCCATCCCTTTTTGCAAATTTCATTTGCAGTTTCAAAATCATACTTTTCAGAATTTTCATTTTTTTTAGCTCTTTGCTTTATCGTCTTTTCTGTAAAATCTTTTAATTCTTTTTTAAAAGAGTTGAAATTTTCCATTTTCTATTCGAGTTTTCCAGATTTTTTTTCAACAAGCCTTACTAGTTTGCCGGTTTTTAAAATTTCAACCATTTTGTTATGGTCATCAAAAAGTGGTCTATCTTCATCGAGGTGGGCTATGTCTTTTCTTATTTCAGAGATAACTTCTTGAATTGCTAGGCTTGGTTTTTCAGGACCCCTCAATTCAATTGCTTGAGCAGCTGCTAACATTTCTATTGCAAGTATCCCCCAGCAGTTTTCTAATATTTTTTTTGTTTTTTGTGCTGTTGTTAAGCCCATTGAAACAAAATCTTCTTGATCTGCAGCAGCAGGTATGGATTGGTTTGCTGCAGGATGGCTCAATATTCTATTTTCAACACATAAAGCATCTGCTGTGTATTGACTAAGCATTAGTCCGGAATTAAATCCAGGATCCTCAGTTAAGAATGGGGGGAGCCCTCCTGAAAGTGCTGGATTTACCAATCTGTTCATTCTTCTTTCAGAGAGTATTCCAACCATGGAAAGCCCAATTCCAACCATTTCCATAGGCAAAGCAACTGGAGTTCCTTGAAAATTTGCACCAGTTAGAACTTCTTTTTCTTTTGTTAAGAAAATTGGATTATCCCCAACTCCATTTAATTCAATTTCAACTTGTTTTAATGCATATGAAAGAGAATCTCTTAAAGTTCCTGCAACCTGCGGGGTTGATCTCATTGAATATGCATCTTGAAGTTTTTTTCTTTTGGAATTTAAAATTTCAGAATTTTTTGTTAGTTTCGTTATATTTTTTGCGACTTTTTGAGATCCAGAAAAGCCTCTCAATTCATGAATCCTTGATTTGTAAGGTCTCATGTTTGCATTCAATGCCTCAAGCGTCATTGATGCTGACAGGTCATGAGTTTTAAGCCAGAGCATTGCATCGTTTAATGTCAATGCTGAAAGTGTAGTTAAAACATTCGAACCATTGATTATTGATAGGCCATCTCTTGCTTTCAGTCTTAAAGGCTTAATCTTTGCTTTTTTTAAAGCATTTTTTGCACTCATCATTTTTCCTTTGTAAAAGGCTTTTCCTTCACCCATCATGGTTAATGCAATTTGACTCATTGGAGCGAGGTCCCCACAAGCTCCAACTGAGCCTTTTTCGCAAACATGCGGAACCACATCGCTATTGATTATTTCTAAAAGTTTTTCTGTTACCTCTTTCCTTCCTCCTGAGAAGCCTTTGCAATGAACGTTTATCCTGCTGCACATTGCGCCTCTAACAATTTCTTCAGACATTGGTTCTCCAATACCTGCAGCATGTGAATATACGAGACGGTTTTGAAATTCTTCAGTTTGGCTTTCGTCTAATGTAACCTCTGAGAATTCCCCAATTCCAGTGTTGATTCCGTACATTGGTTCCTTTTTGTTTATTTTGGCTTCAACCATTTTTCTGCACTTTTTTATTTTTGTCCAGCACTCATCATCGATGGTAACTTCTATTTTTTTTCTAGAAATTTTTGTAAGCATTTTTGCTGTTAGGTTATAGCCATTCAAACAAAACTTTTTCATAATCTGAATTCTAGATTGTCATATGATAGTTTTGTGACAACAACTCCTTTACTGATTTTTGAAATAATTGCTATATTTTTATTAGGGAGTTTAATGAATATTAAAGTTTCTTTTTCTGATGGTGCAAGAGTGCAGTCCTTAGTTATAGGTTTTATGACGGGCGTTTCTGTTTTTTTTATTTTTAACATATACGGCATCACCACATTTTTTCCATTATTGTTTCTTGCTCTTTTGCCTCAATTTGTGTTTAAGCCTGATAGAGAAAATCTTGGAAGCAGGTTGATGTTGGGAGTAGGGGCTTCTTTCGTGGTTTCTTATACATTTTTATTTTTAGCAATATATCTTGCAAAATCAGGTAGTGGTGAAATGGCTTTGATAAATGCATGCATACCAGTATTGTTTCCTTATTTTTCTTGGCTCTGTGGCCATGTTATATCAAAGCTTGAGAGGAGATTTGATTCTCGATTTTTCTTCATGTACTGTTTGATCTTTGTTTTTGTTCTTCAGAGTGTTTTTAGTTTTTTTATTAATGAAAATTTACATTATTTTTATGTTTGTTTTTCTTCATGGCTTTTTTGGACAATTAGCAGAAAGGCAAGAATGCAACAAACAAACAGGGAAACAAAGGAGCTGTAATTTTCTAAACGAGGTTTTTTATTTGATTTATTTCAGCATTTCCACCTGAGACAATAGCAACTACATTTATTTTCTTTCTTCCTTTTAGCCATTCTTTTGGAAACATATTGTTCAATATTGGAGCAACTGCACCTGCACCTGCTGGTTCAACAATCCACTTTCCAACATCCATTAATTTCTTTTGAGCATGGAATATCAAGTTATCTTCAAGAAGGATGATTTTTTCTACTGTTTTTTTACAAATTTCAACATTTATTTTTCCGGTACTAAGGGGACAAAGTCCTTGTATATCAGTATTGATTTTTTTTAAGAAAAATTCACCATCTGCTTCTATTCCTTTTGTCAAATTTGGAGATCCTTTTGGCTCTACTCCAAGAATCTTGATTTTTTCACCGAGTTCCTGCTTCAATGCCATTGATATGCCCGAGATGCTTCCTCCGCCACCAGAAGCCACACATACAACCTCGACTTCAGGCCACTGCTCTGCAATCTCAATGCCGATAGTTCCAGCCCCTTCAATTGTTTTTGCAGAGTTGTAGGGATGAATCAATGTGAAGCCATTTTCAACAAGTTTTGAGCATTCTTCTTCTGCGTCTTTTCTTGAATCTCCAAGAAAAACTTTTGAACCATATTTCTTGCAAGCTTCAATTTTATTTTTATATGCCTTTTTTTCCATGCATATTATTGCTGGAATATTTAGTTTATTTGCTGCCCATGAAAGCGCTTTTCCATGATTGCCCGAACTTGTTGCAACAACTCCTATTTTTCTTTGCCTGTCGTTAAGTTGAAGAACCTGATTTAAGGCACCTCTTGCCTTAAATGATTTTGTCTTTTGAAGACACTCAAGCTTAAGTTTAAGATTAATTTGAGGGTGCCCAGATGCAAAATTAACCAAGGGAGTTCTTTTGACTCCATTTTTAATTCTCTTCAGAGCTTCTTTGAAGTTTATTGATGAAATTTCTTTCATTTAGTTTGATTTAGTCGTTTTTTTCTAACCAGTGTATACAGTTAAGGGCTGCCTTTACTCCATCACCAGCACTTGTTATTAGTTGTTTATATTGATGATCGGAACAATCTCCAGCAGACCATATACCTTCAACATTTGTTTTTTGGTCATGATCTACATCTATGTAGCCTTGTGCATCTGTTTTGATGAATTTTTTTAGAAATCCTGTATTTGGATTGTGTCCAATAAAAATAAAAACACCATCTGTTTTGAAAAGATTTTCTTTTCCTGAATTAGCATCTTTGATGTTTACGCTTTCAACTTTTCCATTTCCATTTATTTTTTCTATAGTGCAATCAAGTTTCCATTCAATCTTTTTATTCTTTTTCGCCCTTTCAAGAATTACGGGGGTTGCTCTGAACTCCTTTCTTCTGTGAACGATTGTGACCTTGCTAGCAAATCTTGTTAAAAATATGCCTTCTTCAATTGCGCTATTTCCACCACCAACAACCACAACCTCTCTATCCCTAAAAAAAGCTCCATCACATGTTGCGCATGTAGAAACACCAAGACCCATCAGCTCCATTTCTCCAGGTATCCCAATTTCTTTTGCTTTTGACCCTGGTGCAAGTATTATTGTTTTTGATTCCCAGTTTCCATTCATTGTTTCTATTTTGAAAGAGCCTGCTTCCCCGCTTATTTTTTGCACGAATGAGTATTCTGTTTTTGATCCAAATTTTTCAGCATGTTCTAAAAAAAGATTTGCTATTTCTGGTCCTGAAATAGGATTCTGTACACCTATTCCAGGATAATTTTCTACATCATTTGTTAATGTGATTTGCCCACCTGGGCTCTGTCCTTCAAAAAGAACAACATTTAGATTTGATCTTGCAGCATAAAGAGCAGCCGACAGCCCAGCTGCACCTCCACCAACAATAGCCAAATCTATTTTTTCCATTTAGAGTTTTAATTTTAAGGGTAGTTTTGAAAAGATATACCCACAAGCGAAAGAAAGTAATAAAAGCCATCCGACCTGAACCTCGAAGCCTTTGGAATTTTCAGAGTCTGTTTTTGCAACCTGAATAAAGGATAAATCTACTTCTTGTGATGATATTTTTAGAACAATCCAGATGAAAAGTCCAAGAATGACAATTGCTGTTATTTTCGTAAAGCTTATTGGTATTCCGGATTTTTGTTTTTTGTTTTTTTCGCTTTCCATTTTTCGCTTTCCAAGTTTAACATATTCGTTATGAATAAATTTACTTTGCTTGGGTCTTTTGGCGAAGGGAATTTCGGAGATGATTGGATTCTCTTGAATGCTTCCAAAAAATGGAAAACATCTTGTGTTTGCTCTAGGGGGGTTCTTTTAGACAACTATGATTACAGCTTGCCGCTTTTCAAAAAAATAATATTACCAGGAGGGGGGGTCTTCCAAGACAAAACTTCAAGTATTTCTTTTTATTGGTATTTTTTTATG
>CAZFBE010000039.1:0-7189 GCA_964517115.1 uncultured bacterium | reverse complement strand
GATTTTCAGAAATTTCTTCAACTGAAGATACTTGGTTAACGCAACTCCAACCTAATAGAGAAGCAATTGCTGAAGGTAAAAGGCCCCCTTTTCCATCAGCTGCAGAAGCACCACATATAACCATGTCAACATTAATTTTCTTAGCTAATTCAGCAAAAACATTTGCCGTAGTTATCAAATCTGCCCCAACCAAAAGAGTATCGCAAATGTGATAAGAACAGGCACACCCCATAGCTCCTAACTCAGAAAGCATTTCTGAAGATGACTCTGGACCCATGCTTGCAAGATGAACCTCTCCAGAATTAGACTCAGCTATTTGTATCGCAAGCTCTATAGCAGATTCATCATCTGGATTAACAGCTTTTGGAACATTGTCTCTATTCAAAATCCCCGCATCGCCAAAAGTCAAGTCAGTCGTTGCAGGAACCTGTTTTGCTAAAACCAATATTTTCATCAAGAGCCCTCTTTCAACAACTCATCAGGAATCCACTGATCGATAGAAGGAATAAATTGGTCTAAAAACTTAAGCGATGTAGCTTCACGTGCGACATGCCTACTCACAACAAGCCTTTGTATTTGATTTGTTCCTTCATAAATCTGAGTTATCTTTGCATCTCTCATATATTTTTCAACCGGATAATCCTTCATGAAGCCATAGCCACCAAATATTTGAACTGCCTCAGTTGTAACCCACATTGCTGTATCTGTAGCAAAAAGTTTACCTTGTGCGGCCATTTTGTTAGCCTTTGCTTTAAGCGAAGGGTCTTTATCAGCGGCATCAATCATTCTCGCAGATTCATAAACCAACTGCCTCGCTGCTTCAATTCTTGTAGACATATCGGCTAAAAGAAAACCTATTGCTTGATGGTTCTGTATAGGTTGACCAAATTGACGCCTCCTGGATGCAAATCTTGAAGCATACTCGAATGCCCCCTGAGCACAACCCAAAGCTTGTGCAGCTACACCAGGTCTAGCATGATCGAGAGTTTCCATTGCGATTTTAAAACCCTTTCCTTCAGACTCTCCGAGCAAATTCCATTCAGGAACGGAACAGTTTCTAAAATAGAGTTCTCTTACAGGAACACACCTTATCCCCATTTTGTCTTCTTCTTTTCCGATTTCAAAACCATCTGTACCTTTTTCAACGATAACTGCAGATATTGCAGAAGGCTTTCCAACCTGATTTGGATTAGTTACACCAAAAACAGAATAATAGTGAGCAACCCCACCATTTGTATTCCATTTTTTATCACCATTTATGATATATTCTTCACCTTTTTTTGATATTAACGTTTTTAAATCAGAAGCATTTGACCCGGCTAATTTTTCAGAAAGAGCAAAAGATATCAACTTTTCACCATTTGCAATCTTGGGAAGCCATTTTTCCTTCTGGTCCTGTCTTCCTCCTAAAATTATTGGGTAAGAGCCCAATGCATTTACAGCAAACATAACCCCCACTCCACCACATGCTCTAGACAATTCCTCAACAACTAAACATAAATTTACACTACCTAAACCATCACCACCATACTCTTTGGGTATCCAGGTTTTCAATAAACCACTTTCCGCTAAGGCTTCCTTGACTTTCCAAGGGTATTCTTGCTTCTTGTCATGCTCAGAAGCCAAAGGCCTTACAACCTCTTCAGCAACGGCCCTTGCTCTTTCTTTGATTTCAAAATTTATCTTGTCTAACATATTATGAACTCCTTAAAACTAAAGAGGTGTTATGCCCTCCAAATGCAAAAGAATTTGACATAGACACATTCACATCAAAATCCCTAGCATCATTTGGGGTATAGTCTAAATCACAATCTGGATCCTTTGTGTTGTAATTTATAGTTGGAGGTATTATTTTGTCTCTCATGGAAACAATACATGCTGCGCACTCTATCGCCCCAGCAGCACCTAAAAGATGGCCATGCATACCTTTTGTACTTGAAATGTTTATCTTTTTCAAATCATTAGAAAAAGTTAACTTGATAGCATTTGTTTCCATCAAATCATTGAATTTTGTAGAAGTTCCATGAGCATTCAGGTAATCAACTGCAGAAGATGGTATTTGAGCATCCTCCAAAGCTAAACTCATTGCTTTTGCTGGAGACTCTCCATTTAAATTTGGAGAAGTTATGTGATAAGCATCACTCGTTACTGCAAAACCAACTACCTCAGCTATAGGGGTTCCCCCTCTTGATTTTAAGTTTTCCTCACTCTCTAATACAAAAACAACAGAACCTTCCCCCATTACAAAACCTGATCTCTCTAGGTCAAAAGGCCTGCTAGCTTCTTTTGGGTTGTCGTTAAAGTTACATGCTAAAGCTTTCATGTTTGAAAAACCAGCAAGGGAAGTTGGTGCAATAGCTCCTTCAGCTCCGCCAGTAACCATTGCATCCATAGTTCCATTCCTTATCAAGTTAAAAGCTTCTCCAATTGCAATAGTCCCCGTAGCACAAGCGGCAACCGGTGCTGATGAATATCCTTTTAACCCGTATTTAATAGATATCCATCCTGGAGCTATATTGGATATATTCTTTGGAATGTAAAAAGGACTAATGTACCTAGGTCCCTTTTTAAAATATTTATCAAATTGAGCATGATGCTCCCACATTCCACCAATTCCACTGCTAACATTTACACCAACCCTGTAAGGATCCATTTTTTCAAAATCAATTCCCGAATCCTCAATAGCCTCTTGAGAAGAAGCCATTGCGAACTGAGTGAACCTGTCCATTTGCCTAGATTCTTTTGGGTCTAAATGTTTTAATGGATCCCAATCAGGAACCTCGCAAGAAATCTTGCATTTATGAGCCTCAGTATCTAATAAAGAAATATTCTTTGCAGTAGATTCACCACTTTTTAAACCATTTCTCAAAAAAGAAAAACCTACCCCAAATGGTGTCACAGCACCAACACCTGTAATAAAAACCCTTGTCATGAAACGTCCATACCTCCATTGATTCCTAAAATTTGTCCTGTTGTATAAGAAGAATTATCAGAGCATAAAAAGATTACTGCCGAAGCAACATGAGACGCATCCCCAAACCTCTTCATTGGAATAACACTTAAATAAAAATCTTTCATCGATTTGTTTATATCTTGCGACATGTCTGTGTTTATCAGTCCAGGGCTTACACAATTAACAGTGACACCTCTATCTGCAAACTCTCTCGACATAACCCTCATAAGGCCTTCTATCCCTGATTTACTAGCAGCATAATTAGACTGTCCTGGCCCCCCAACTGAAGCTGAAACACTTGAAATAAAAACAATTCTCCCATACCTTTTTTTCAACATGCTTTTTGCAACGAGCTTTGAACAATAAAAAGCGCTATTTAAATTTGTTTTTATAACATCGTTCCAATGAGAATTTTTCATCATAGACCCAGGAGCATCCATTCTGATTCCACAACAATGAACAAAAATGTCAATACCCCCAAGGAAATTCTGTGATTTTTTTACAAATTCTCCACACTCTGCCTCGTCAGAAAGATCTCCTGAAATGATTTTCAAATCAGCTTTCTGGATAGAAAGTTCAGAATGTACAGATTTAGCTATCTCATGATTATTTTTATAACCTAGAACCATCTTGCAATCGGAACTTGCAAACATCTTAGCAACAGAAAGGCCTATACCCCTTATGCCCCCAGTTACTAATATTTTTTTCCCTGAAAAATCAAAATTCAAAACAGACATTATCTAATGATATCCCCAACAACTTGAAAATGATTGATTTTCTTTCTAACATCAGCCTTTGGAACCATGTTGAACAAAACCTTTCCTGGGCCGACGTCAAGCCAACCCTCAAAATTCATTTTGCTCAACTCTTTTAAATTTTGGACCCACTTTACGGAACCTTCAATTTGATTGATTAAATTTTGCTTAATTTTAGAAGAATCTTCTTCATGAAAAAAACCAGTGAAGTTTGAAGCAACTGGCCACTTTGGAACAGATACATCAATTTCATTTATAACTTTAATCATTTTTTTCTTTGCTTTCTCCATCAATGGAGAGTGAAAGGGAGCTGAAACTTTCAGTTTAATTGCCTTTATGTAACCAAAACCCTTAGCCTTTTCAACAACCCTGTCAATGGCGTCAATATCTCCTGAAAGAACAGTTTGATTTGATGTGTTGAAGTTCGCTGGAACCAGACAGCCAGAATCTTTACAAGACTCAATCAAGCCTTGCAAACGACCTGCTCCAAGCAAAGCAACCATTCCGCCTTTGCCTTTCTCCACAGCATCCTGCATAGCCTCACCTCTTTTTTTAACAACCTTCAATGCTGTCTCGTAAGAGATTGCTCCAGCTGCAGCCAAGGCTGTATATTCCCCAAGTGAGTGCCCTGCCGCTGCAATAGGTTTAAATTTATACTTTTTTATCCAATACTTATGCGCAGCATAGCCAACAGCCAATAATGCAGGTTGAGCATTTTTTGTTAATGTCAATTCGTCAATAGGGCCTTCAAAAATCAATTTTGAAAGATTTGAATCCAAAATATCATCAGCTTTAATAATCAAATCAATTGCTTCTTTGTCGGAAAGTAAAAAATCAGCCATGCCAACTTTTTGAGAACCTTGTCCCGGATAAAGAAAACAAAAATTCATATTTTTTTCCACTTCATCAAAACAGATCCCCATGCAAAACCCGCACCAAAACTTGTCATTAGGACCCAGTCATTGTCTTTCAGCATTTTTTTATCGTTTGCATATTCAGTCAACAGCGGAATAGTCCCATTTGTTGTATTTGCATATTTGTCAATATTAATTGGGCATTTTTCCTTGTCTAGATTTAACCTTTTTGCTATAGCTTCGATCATTACTCCATTTGCCTGATGGAAAAGATGGCAACCAATATCCGAGGGACTAATAGAATTTTTTTCACAAATGTCTTTAACCATCTGAACAAACCTTCTTATCCCCACTTTATAAACCTTACTTCCATCCATCTTTACATAATGTTCTTTATTTTGAACAGTTTCAATGGAGGGAGGACTCAAAGAACCTCCAGAAGTCATGTATAAATATTTCCCTCCCGAACCATCTGAGCCAAGAAGAACATCATGAACCCCATAATCTCCTTCCTGACCCTCTAAAATAACAGCCCCCGCACCGTCTCCGAAAAGAACAGATGTCGACCTGTCTTCCATATCTAATATAGAGGTCATGATGTCTCCACCGCAAACAAGTATATTTTTATGCAATCCTGAAGAGATCATGCCAGCAGCAGTTGAAACTCCATAAACAAAACCTGGGCAAGCATTCACCAAGTCAAACGAACCAGCATTGACAGCCCCGATTCGATCTTGTACAAGATTTGAAGTATTTGGAAACATCATGTCTGGAGTAACGGTAGCAACAATAACTAGGTCTAAATCTGCCGGATCCATGTTTCTTTTTTCAAGAGCCTTATTGGCAGCATCTACACAATATTTGCTCAAACCTTCACCCTTTTCTGCAAACCTTCTTTCTCTAATCATGGACCTTTCCCTTATCCATTCGTCATTTGTATCCATGACTTTTGACAAGTCATCATTTGTGACAATTTTTTCGGGAAGAGAAGTTCCAATTGAAGTGATAACAGCTCTAATCATTTTTTTCTCCATTTTGTCTCATTATTAAATTTTTCATATTTTTAACCGCATTGAAAATCGCCTTGGGGTTAGAAGATCCATGGCAAATAAAAAAAGGCTTAGTCAAGCCAAGCAAAGGTGCTCCACCATATTCAGAATAATCCAATCTCTTTTTTACATTCTTCAAAGAACCCTTGATAGCACTTTTTGCAAGAGGCATAAAGATATTATTTTTTGCAGATTTTTTCAATTCAGATCCAAACATGGTCATCAAAGAAATAGCCATTCCCTCGGCAAACTTTAGAATAACGTTCCCAACAAAGCCATCACAAACTACAACATTTATCTCTTCGCCCTGTCCGCCAACCTGCCTTCCTTCGATGTTGCCAACAAAATTAAACTCTCCAGCTGATGCATTCATTTCCATTAATTCGTAAGCTTTTGCGGATTCTCTATCTCCTTTACCTTTTTCAGAACCAATATTCAACAAACCAACTGTTGGGCTTTTTTTACCTGACCAGAAACTATAAAACTCACTTCCCAATTGCGCAAACATAAGGAGATCTTCCGCTTTTGTATCTACATTTGCACCAACATCCAATAAAAAAACTGGATTATCGCTTGTAGGCATGAAAGTCCCGAGTACCGGCTTCCGGACACCCTTCCTTTTAAGGTATTTGGAAGCAACCAAAACAGAAGCACCAGAATGTCCAGCGGAAATAACTCCGTCAGAATCACCCTCGCTTGCAGATCTAGCTGCAAGTCCCAGGGAAGTTTCTGGAATTTTCCTCAAAACAGAAGCAACTTTGTCACCCATGTCGACTTTTTCTTCAGTGTGTTGAATTTTTATATTGCTAAAATCTCTTCCATCTAAAACACGATTAACCTCATCCTCATTTCCAAAGAGAGTAAGGTTTACACCCAGAGAAGAAGCAAGAATAGCCCCTTCAACTATTGATTCAGGTGCATAATCTCCACCCATTGCATCTAAAGATATGTTTATCACTGAGAAACATATTTTAAACTATAGCAGCTCTAATGGAAAGAAACCCTGTAAAAAGATTTCAAAAAGCAGAATTTGGATTAAAAGGCAGTGAAGAGTGATGCAGATCGATTTTCAGAACCCCATCAATCAACCTATAGCCAAATGTATATTCCACCTTAATCTCATTACCTTTCAAGTCGGTAAAAAAATAATTGCCCATTGCAATAGCTCTCTTTTCCTCTAAAATGAAATCTGAATTTTCAAACCTTACTTTTGCCCAGGGCTGCAGTGCAAACCCTTGATCCTCTTCACAAGCTCTGTCTTGACCTGAGATGAAGTAAGACAATGCTTGTAGCTTTGTATTTCTAAATTGATCTTCCGCACACTTTGTAGGTTTAAATAACACGGAGCCTGAATCAAAAGCATATCTTTCATTTAAAAATCTGCTTGTGAAAGACTCACATTCCATCCTCTCTTCCTTCAATGAGCCAATTTTCACTACCCCGGAACCCCATTGGCTTTGAGCATCTGTTACTTGGTCTTCAGTAATCATGTTTATATTTTAAACAGCCCGTAGGGGAATTGAACCCCTATTTCCACCTTGAGAGGGTGGCGTCCTATCCGTTAGACGAACGGGCCTT
>CAZFBE010000038.1:0-7431 GCA_964517115.1 uncultured bacterium | reverse complement strand
ACTTCTCAATGGCACCGCTTTTTCAGCTGCTCTTTCAGCCTCAAGAGCATCCTCCTTATTCACATCAATATCAAAATTTGGTAGCAAGAACGCAATGATGTTATGCAAAAGAACCGCTTCTTCTTTTATTGCCTCCTGCTGACTTGCTCTTGCTGCTCCATTCCAACCAACCCACTTGCTTTCTTTTTTGTAACCATGTTTGTTTAAGGCAATCTGAAGATTAATTGTTTCAGTATGTGTTTTAGGGAGAGATTGTTTGCTCTTGCTGAAAGAGTCTACAAATTTTTTTACCAGTTCTTTTGTCAATTGATTTATATTGAATTTATAACTTCTGCATAATCAGGCTCAATTGCCGGATTTTCAGTAATCCACTTGTATGTGATTAAGCCTTTTTCATTCACGATGAAAATAGACCTTTTTGCAACACCTTTTAAACCTATGAAATCATCATAATAAACATCATAAATTTTTGCTACATTGCCTCCAAGGTCAGACAACAGAGGAAAAGATATATTATTCATTTCTGCAAATTTCTTTTGTGAGAATGGCATATCTACAGATACACCAACTATATTGCAGCTTGCTTCCTCTAAAGCTTTCATATTGTCTCTAAGAGAACACATTTCTTTTTCACATATTCCAGTAAAAGAAGCAGGAAAGAATGCGATGATCACGCTTCCCTCTTTCAAGAGTGTCGATAGTTCTATTTCACGCAAAGGCTTTCCTTCTGGGGGATTGTTTGCGGTCAGTAATTTGAAATTAGGGGCTTTGTCTCCAACTTTTATCATTTTTTTTCTCCTTAAATGTCTATTCCTTGTTTTTTAAGACTATTGATAACAAGGATTCTAATAATTTTTTTTATCGGTTTTAAAAATCCAAGCTTTTTTAATGGGTTGGGAATATTTTTTGACAGTTCTTTTTCAATAAAATCATGTGTTTCTGCAATAATTTCTTGAATTGTTGTTTTTGGCTTATAAGATAATTTTTTCCATGTTTCCCCAGCATCCATTGCATGGATGAGTGGATCAGTTGGATGGCTAAATGTATCTTTGACATGTATGGATTTTCCATTTTTATTTTTAATAACCATTTTTGATAATTTATTTAAGGTTATCGGTTTTAGTGTTAAATTGTAAATTTCAAAATTTGGTTTTCGTTTTAAGCCTTGAAGATTTGCATTGATGCAATCACTAATATGAATCATGCATCCAGCCCTTTCTCCATCTCCAAAAATTTTCACCGGAAGGTTGAGCTGTTCTTGAATGCACCAAAGGCATAAAAGTCGTAAGTTTCCTTTGTGGGCGACCCTGGTATATCGAAATATTTGCACAGATCTTTTTTTGTCTTCTTTCGCCCATTTTTTTAGAATTTCTTCAGTTTTTGTTTTTGAATGTCCATAAAAATCTTTTGGACATTGTTTACTGCTTGGTAAATGTTTATTTTTTTTCCAGGTTTCAAGGAAGACAGCATCAGAAGAATCAAAGAAAATTTTTTTTATACCTAGTTTTTCACATTCTTTTAGAATTTTTTTTGGCAAATTAACATTTGTTTTTTGATAGTCTTTTTCTGCAGATTTTTTATGTCTTTCTGTTGCAAGTTTGGCAGCTTTGATCCAAACTACATCAGCATTTTTTAAAGACTCTTTCAATAGTTTTTTATCATTTGCATCGCCTATTAGCTCTTTGTAGTTTTTGTTCTTGAAGTATTTTTTTAAAGGTTTTTTGTCAATGTTTGTTACATTCCAATTATCTAGATGTTTTATTAAGTTTTGTCCCAAAAAACCAGATCCGCCAATGATTGTTATGTTTTGCAAGGCTATAAGTTTCTTCTGTATTTGCCACCAACTTCAAATAATGCATCTGTAATTTGACCAAGGCTTGCATACTTGGAAGTTTCCATTAACTGTTCGAATATATTTTTTCCTTCAAGAGCTGCTTGTTGTAGTTTTGTAAGCATTTCTTTGCTTTTTTCTTTGTTTTTTTCTTGAAAGCTATTTACTCTTTTTACACAGTTGTCTCTATCTTCGTTTCTTGATCTTGTAATGATAGCGGGGATGATTGGTTCAGTATTTTCTCCTATAAAAGTATTAACCCCAACAACAGGAAATTCTCCTGAGTGTTTAAGCCTTTCATAATGCAGGCTTTCTTCTTGTATCTTGCTTCTTTGATAACCTAACTCCATTGCTCCCAAGACGCCACCTCTCCTATTGATCGATTCAAACTCTTTCAAAACTGCATTTTCAACGAGTTCAGTTAATTCTTCAATAAAGAAACTACCTTGAAGCACGTTCTCGCATTTTGCTGTTCCTAATTCCTTTGTGATGATTTGCTGTATAGCCAATGCCCTTCTTACAGATTCTTCTGTTGGGGTGCATATGGCTTCGTCATACGCATTAGTGTGAAGGCTGTTGCAACTGTCGTAATAAGCCATTAATGCCTGTAAGGTTGTTCTTATGTCGTTAAACTGTATCTCTTGTGCATGGAGGCTTCTTCCTGATGTTTGTATATGGTATTTTAGTTTTTGAGACCTTATGTTTGATCCGTATTTTTCTTTTAAAGCTATAGCCCATATCCTCCTAGCAACCCTCCCAAGGACTTGATATTCAGGATCCAAACCACAAGAAAAGAAAAAAGATAAGTTTTTTGCAAAATCATCAATTTTCATTCCTCTTGAAAGGTAGTATTCAATATAAGTGAATCCATTCGATAATGTAAGGGCAAGTTGTGTTATTGGGTTTGCACCAGCTTCTGCTATGTGATAACCTGATATTGATACTGAATAAAAATTTTTAACTTTGTTTTTAACGAACCATTCCTGGATATCCCCCATCAGCTTCAAGGAAAACTCTGTTGAAAATATACATGTATTTTGTGCCTGGTCTTCTTTTAGTATGTCTGCTTGAACTGTTCCTCTGACACTTGCAAAAGTCATTTCTTTTAATTTTTGCAACTCTTTTTCTTGAGGTTCTCTGGAATGTTTGGATACGAATTTTTTTATTTGTTGATTCAAGGCTGTGTTTAAAAAGAATGCGAGTATTGTTGGAGCAGGGCCATTTATTGTCATCGAGACGCTTGTAGATGGGTCACATAAATCAAAACCCTTATAAAGCCTTCCCATATCATCAACAGTGGCAATAGAAACTCCACTTTCTCCAACTTTTCCATAGATGTCAGGTCTTTTTGCAGGACTTCTACCATAAAGTGTAACTGAATCAAAGGCTGTTGAGAGGCGGTTGTAGGGCTCATTTTCTGCTAACAGATGAAATCTTTTGTTTGTTTGTTCTGGGGGGCCCTCTCCAGCAAACATCCTTGTTGGATCTTCAGCACTTCTCCTAAATTCAAAAACTCCCTGTGTAAAAGGGAATTTCCCAGGAGTGTTTTCAAGCATAATCCACCTGATTCGATCTGCCCAGGATTTGTATCTTGGAACTGATATTTTTGAAATATTTGTTCCTGAAAGAGATTTTGTAAAGGTTTCAACATCTATTGACTTCCCCCTTACAGAATAACTCATTGAATTTGAAGTGTATTTTTTTAAATCATCATACATTCTCAAGGCATCTAGCCCAATTTTCCCTAATTTTTCTAAACTGTTGTTGTATTCCATTTCTAGGCTTTCTTTTTCAGGATTCGGGAACTGTCTATAACTTTCTGGGATTTTTCTTTCTTTCTTTCTTAAAACTATGGCAATGCTTTGTGCCTCTTCTGCAAAATTTTCCATTGTTTCAATGTTTTTTTTATACTTATGAACTGTTTCAGATATTTCAGCCAAATAACGATCTCTGTTCCCCGGGATCAAAACATGTTTTTTGGGACGAATTGCTATTTTTTCTTTTTTAGATTTTTTGTCCTCAATTATTTTTAAAAGACTTGAATACAGTTCGTTTACACCTGGATCAGCAAATTGGCTTGCAATTGTTGCAAATACAGGTTGTTCATCAAGTTCACCATGACCCTGACTTTTTAATCTTCTGACCTGTTTTTGTACGTCTCTTAAAGCATCTTCTCCAGCCCTGTGGTCATATTTATTTAACACAATCAGATCTGCTGTATCTAACATTTCAATTTTTTCCAACTGGCTTGGTGCACCATATTCTGAAGTCATTACATACACTGAAGTGTCAACAATTTCTTCCAAAGGGTTGTCTGCTTGACCAATTCCTGCAGTTTCAACAAATATTAAGTCAAAATTTTCACTCTTTACTGCCTCTATGGCGTTTTCTATTATCGAGGAAAGAGCTTTTCTACTTCTCGTAGCTAACGATCTGAAAAATACATTTCCTCCATATATTGAATTCATTCTTATTCTGTCGCCCAGCAAAGCTCCTCCAGTTCTGGCTCTTGTTGGATCAGCAGCAAGGATTGCTATACGTTTTTCTGGAAATTCTCTTGAAAACCTCAATATTAGTTCGTCAATAAGGGAAGATTTTCCAGATCCTCCAGTTCCTGTAATGCCAATAATCTTTGGGTTTTTCTTCGGTTTTTCTGTTTTGAATTTTTTATTATTTTCTACATAGGTTAATTTTCTTGAAAGGGAAAGATAAGGATCCTTTTTTGGGATTGGTAAATCTTCTGGGTTTACATCACACATGTCTATAACTTCTTGTATCATTCCCAGAAGACCTTTCTTTACTCCATCTTCTGGTCTAAATATTTTTGTTACACCGTTGGATTCCAGTTCCTGTGCTTCATCTGGGAGTATGACACCTCCGCCGCCACCAAAAATTTTCACATGCCCCATATTTTTTTCACTGAGTCTTGAAGAAAGATACTTAAAGTATTCCATATGTCCCCCTTGGTAGGAGGAAATGGCAACTGCATGAGGGTCTTCTTGGATGATTGATGTTACTACTTCTTCAACAGATCGATCATGTCCTAGGTGTATGACTTCGCAACCTAATTCTTGCAATAGTCTTCTTACCATGTTGATTGCTGCATCATGACCATCAAATAAGCTTGCAGCCGTAACAACTCTTTTCGGTTTATTGTTCTTGCTTGGCATCTGTCAATTATATTTCTTTGTCATTGATAAATTTTAACCATGAGCCCGGGCATGTCCATTGGTGCCCATTCGTCTGAAAGAATGGGGACTTTCTTGGAAATTGGAACATTTCTTATCAGGTAAGAAAGCCTTAAAAGATTTTCGTATTTTTGGTTTTTTTCCAATCTAAATTCTTGCAATTTTCCACTGTATTCATCAATATTTCCATCAAACCCAAAAAGGACAACATTAAACGTTTCAGCAATTGGGATAGCGATAACATGATCAAAATTTTCAAGAATTGTTTTTGCAATCATCTTGACATTTGTTGAAGATTTTCCATCTATTGTCCCAATGACGTTATAGGCGATTACCCCATCTTTTGGCATTGTTTTTTTTATTTCAAAAAAGAATTCCTTTGTAGTGAGGTGCCATGGGATGTATGCCCCATATCTACTTGTGCTGTAACCATCTATAAGAGCAGTATCGCAATTTGGAGCTCCTTTTCTTTTGAACATCTGTCTTCCATCAATAATATTTATTTCAAGGTTTTCAGTTTGAGGAATCCCAAAATATTCATTTGCAACCGCTTCAACAACCGGGTCAATTTCAGCAACAATTACTTTACTGTTCTGATACCTATCTATAAATGTTCTTATGGCAGACCCTCCACCCAAGCCAACCATGCAGGAAGTTCCCTCTTTTCCTCGGAGAATATTTACAAGATGAAAAGCTTCAATATAATCAAAATGCCCTTCCAAAGGTGCACTTTTTTTCATCGTACTCTGTATGTAGTCGTCAAAAAGAAGGTATCTGTTCTGACCTTCATCTATAACTGTTATCTGATGAAGAAGTGAATTTTTTTGATATTGTATTGTTTGGTAATTTCCTGTATTTGGATAATTGAAAAAAAGAAGAAAAGCTGCAGCAGTTTTGATATTGTTTTTTTTATTTGAATTTTCTTTTTTTATTGATGTTAAAAGAAGGATGGATAATATCCAGGGTATCGAAAGAAAACCAGCAATTTCACTGACTGTAAAGGAGGTTATAAGCCCAAAATACAAACCAAGAACTCCAAAAATACTTCCCATGGTTGATATTGCCAACAATACACCTGCATGCTCTCCTTTTGTTTTACCAATATCTGGACAAAGATGAACGATTATCGGAAAAGAAGTACCCATAAGTATTGCAGGTATGAAGAAATTTAAAAAACTGATATATAGAGGTTCCCATTTCGTTGGGGCCTCATTCAAGAACATTGAAGCTACTAAGTTGTTTATTTGAGGGGAGAAAAACACAAAGACTGATATTAGTCCCCATATTAAACAGGTCAAAGGAACAATGTTTTTTTTTGAGGAAATTCTTCCACCCAGGAAATACCCACAGGTCATACCTCCTAAAAATACAGAAATTGTTGAGGCCCACAGTAGGGGAGATTGGCCAAAATGGGGTTGTAGCAATCTTGGCCCAAAAACTTCAAAGGCCAGCAAACCGGCCCCAGTTGCAAATGATAAAAAATAATATTTAGCCATGAATAATATCTTCTATTTTTTTGACTATTTCTTTAAGGGGTGTTCCTGGGTTGAAGATTTCTTTTATCCCTATCTTTTTCAATTCATCAGCTTCTTTTTTTGTGATTATTCCACCAAATGTTATGGGTTTTTGAATTTTTCTTTTTTCAAGTTCTTGAATCAGGATTGGAATTAATGTCATGTGTGCTCCAGAAAGTATTCCAACAGCAATAAGGTCGACATCTTCCTCTTGTGACATCATTGCAATTTCCTCAGGTGTTCTGTGCAGGCCACTGTATATTGCCTCATGTCCAGCTTCTTTCAGCTCCCTCGCAACAAGGAGAGCCCCCCTGTCATGTCCATCAAGGCCTATTTTTGCAATCAGTATTTTTGCCATTATTACTAAATTCTAAATACCTATATCAAAATCTAAAGGATTCTCAATGTCTTTTTTGTTTTTGAGCCTATCTTGAAGTTTGTCCAAGAAAATCGATGTTGCAAAATCTTTTGTTTCTGCTATCAGCTTTCTTTTCGTATCTTTTGTTTCTGTTTTTTCGATAATTTTTTTCAGATTTTCAATATTCTTATTATCTTTTGCTGAAATTGATATTACCTTTTTGCCCGTGATTGTTTTCATGGTTGTTTCTAGTGATTCAGATCCACTCCTGTCAGATTTATTGATCACTATCAGGTCTGCTTCTTCAATCAATCCCGCTTTTACAGCCTGATAGGCATCTCCGCTTTCTGGAGAAAGAACAATGATTAAAAAGTCAGCTATGTCCCTAAGTTCTTCTGAAGTTTGGCCAACTCCAACAGACTCTATAAAAACCTTTTCAAACTTTTCAGAATTGAACAATCTCAAGAAAGGCCAAATCGAGAATGTGGTTCCTCCATGGTGGCCTCTAGATGCTATAGATCTAATAAATGGTTTTTTCTT
>CAZFBE010000037.1:0-7619 GCA_964517115.1 uncultured bacterium | reverse complement strand
TACTTAAACTCTCCGGGGCATTTTTTCAAGGCCATTTGGATTTTGGTTTTGATTTCCCTGAAATAAAAAAACTAGCTGAAAATATCGTTGATTCTTGTTCAGGTTCTGAATTAGCGCTTGTTATAGGAGGGGGAAATCTTTTTAGAGGTGCTCCTGCTACATCTTATGGGGTTGAACGTGCTTCCGCAGACAGCGCTGGAATGCTAGCTACGGTTATGAATGCGCTTATTTTTCAATCATTTCTTGAAGAGGCTGGAAGAGAAACGAGAGTTATGACTGCAGTTGAGATGAGACAATTGGCAGAGCCTTTCATTAGGAGAAGGGCTCTTAGGCATCTTCAAAAAGGCAGGATTGTTATATTGGCTTGTGGAACTGGGAATCCTTATTTCACAACAGACTCTGCTGCTGCATTAAGAGCTGCAGAGCTGAAGTGTGAATCTTTAATGAAGGCAACTTCTGTAAATGGTGTTTATACCGATGACCCAAAAAAGAACCCAAATGCAAAACACATAAATTCCTTAGGCTATAAAGATTTTTTAACTGAAGATTATGGAGTTATGGATTCTGCTGCTATATCTATTTGTAGGGATAACAGTATCCCCGTGAGAGTTTTTAGTATTTTTGAAGAAAATTCATTAAAAAGAGCAATTGCTGGAGAGAATATAGGAACTTTAATTAAATAAAATGGATTTAGAAGAAATTGTTGAACTTTTTGAAATGTCCTGCGAGGAGGCTATTGACTACCTTAAAAGTGAGTATGTCAAGCTCCATGCAGGACGAGCTAATGTTGCTGCCTTTGAAAAAGTATCTATAGAAGTTCCTTCATGGGAAGGCTCTTTCAAACTTCAAGATCTTGGAATTTTATCTGTACAGGATGCTTTGACTATCATGTTAAATCTTTTCGATGCTTCTGTTGGAAAAGAGGTTGAGAAAGAGATAACGAGAGAAAATTTGAATATTTCAGTATCACATAATGATGGAAGGATATTTTTAAAACTTCCGCCACTTACACAGGAGACAAGATTGGATCTTTCTAAAAAAGTTAAAGAGATCTCCGAAGGTGCAAAAATAAAGATTAGGAATTTTAGAAGAGAAGCAAGAAATTCATTAAATGGTTTGAAGGATGAAGTCAGTGAAGATCAAATAAAAAGAAATGAAGACCTGATTGAACAATCGAGAATCAATTTTGAAAAGAATGTAGAAGAGATTTATGAGTCTAAAAATAAAAGCATCCTAAATAATTAATAGGATATATTTATGTTAAATGTTCCCAATCATGTGGCTGTTATTATGGACGGAAATGGAAGGTGGGCAAAAAAAAGAAATATGCCTAGGCTAGAAGGGCATAAAAAAGGTGCAATTACAGCCAGGTCAATAATTAAAAAATCTGGAAATTTGGGAGTTAGATGGCTAACACTTTATGCATTCTCAACCGAAAACTGGGCAAGGCCTGACAAGGAGAAAAAAGGTTTGTTTAGCTTGATGGTGAAATCCTTGTCTGAAGAATTGCCCCTCTTGTTGAAAGAAGGTATTAGGTTTAGGATGATAGGGGATAAAAAAGATTTGCCGGAGGGTTTGATAAAAATAATTAGGAAAGCAGAATCTTTAACTAAGGGTAATAGAGATTTAAACTTATCTGTTTGTGTTAATTATTCAGGAAAAAATGAAATTGTTAAGGCTGTAAACAAGATGTTAAATGATCAGCATCATCTGAAATCCCATTCACAACCATCTTCACAAGGGGAATTTGTTTTTCCAAAAATAGATGATTTGGATTTTAAAAAGAACATGCATTCTTCTGATCTTCCTGAAGTTGATTTATTGTTAAGAACCGGCGGGGAAAAAAGGATATCTAATTTTCTTTTATGGGATATAGCTTATTCAGAGCTTTTTTTTACAGAAACCCTTTGGCCTGAATTTTCTCAAGATGAGTTTTGTGATATTTTAAGTAGTTTCAATTTAAGAGATAGAAGGTATGGAAATGTTTAGTCAGGAGTTAAGGCAAAGGCTTCTTTATGGCTTTTCTTTAGGCATATTGACAATATTAATACTAAATGAGGGAGGGATATTATTATTAATTGCAACCATGTGGGTTGCAGCCAGTGGATTAAGAGAGTTTTATAGGTTAGTAAGAGCTGAAGGTGGAAGGACTTTTGATCTAGTTGGATACCCCTTAGCTGCCATCATGATAATTATTGCTTTTTCTGTTGAAAGTAGTCAAGATTTTACATACGAGAGCATAGGGCTTTTGTCAACAGTTTATATACTCTTAGTTTCTACAGCAAATATTGTTAGAGCAGTCCAAAAGAAACCTCTATATAAGATTTCTGAAATATCGATAACTTTTTTTGGAATCTTTCTTACAGCAGGGCTTCTCTCTTACGTCTTTAAACTTCACCCTTTAGGTTCTTTTCTATTTCCAGAAAAAGGAAATTATCTAATTTTTGTTCCAATGATTGGAGCTTGGGCTTATGACAGTGCTGCTTTTTTCTCTGGAAAATATTTTGGAAAAAATAATTATTTATCTTATGTAAGCAAAAAAACATGGGAAGGTACGTTAGGGGGTCTTTTGGGTTCTTCTTTTGGAATGTGCCTCTTTGCTTACCTTTCAGGAATGGGCGATGGTGAAAACTTATTTTCTTGGTGGCTTATTGGTTTGATTTTAGGTTTTGTTGCACAACTTGGAGATTTGGCTTTTTCTGTTTTAAAAAGAGAAAAACTTATGAAAGATTATGGAAATTCAATACCTGGACATGGAGGAATCTTGGATCGTATGGATAGTTTTTTATTTGTTTTGCCCGTAAGTTACTATTTGATTAAATTGTTTTTTAATGGCTGAGTATGGGTTATTTAAGTTTGTTTTTTAGTTTCCTTGGAGCGCTTTTAATATTCAGCATTGTTGTTTTTATTCATGAGTTAGGGCATTATCTTGCAGCAAAAAAATTTGGTGTTGGTGTCCAAGAATTTGCTGTTGGTTTTGGCAAGTGTTTATTTAAATTTCAATCAAAAGAAACCTTATGGAAGATAAACCTTGTTCCTCTTGGAGGCTATGTCCTTATAAAGGGGATGGTTGAAGACGATGAGCCTAAAAATAATAATGATAAACCTAAGAATAAAACTCAAGAGAAGGGCAAGTCCTTTAACGAGATATCTTTGTTTAAAAAAGTTTTCATTTTGTTTGCAGGACCTTTGGCTAACGTTGTTTTAGCATTTTTTGCTTTTGTAGTTATTGCTTTTTTGTATGGAGAGCCGAAAAGGCTTATAACAATTGATGAAGTTATAGATAATGAGTTCATAACAGGGATAGCCCCAAAAGGGTCCACCGTCAGGGCCGTTGCAACAGAATCAAGATTAATTGAAGCAGTTGAGTGGCCTGATGAAAAAGATTTTTTTTCAAAAGTTGAAGAAGCAAGGTTTGACTCTGAAAGAATACGTATTGATCTTGATTGGATGGGACAAACCTTGGGTCCGATTTATTACGAGCCCCAAGTTGGAAAATCAGCTATTAGCTTTAGGGTAGAGCCACAAATAGACAGTATTTTTTTAGATCCTGATCGTGGTAGCGTTGAGGTTCTTAAGGTGGCTGGTTTAGAGTTGGCGAAAGTACCTTTAACTCAGAGTATCTTTGATTTAATCGTGAGTGATGAAGCAAGGGTTGTAATGAAAGACAGGGCTGTTTTAGAGGTTAAAAGATCTGATCTTGAAGATTATTTAGGGGACCCTCTGGTTGTTGAGAACGTATTTTCAATTGATGGAGAAAAATCTTTTGAAGACATTTCTGCAATTTCTTCTTCAAAAATTCAAATGTCTTATATCGAATTAGAAACAGGACGTAACTATTGGACGGATTTTGAAAGGTCAGAACTCTTGAAGCATTTTTCCTTTAAGGCTAAAACAAAAAAAGTTGAAGGTTTGAATGTTGTTTCGACAGCAATGTCAAATACATCTTTTGCGATAGCGCAAATCTTTAATTTTGTCGGAGGTGTTTTTAGGTTTGAAAAAAAAGCTTTTGACAATGTTGGAGGCCCTGTTGCAATTCTTTCGATTTCTTCAGAGGTTGTTCGTCAAGGATTGGAAAGTGCAATGAGTTTTTTGGCCTTGCTTTCAATTAACTTGGGTCTTCTTAATTTGTGTTTGGTTTTTTTCCCAAATCTTGATGGGGGGAGGATAGTCATTGAAATATCAGAGAGTTTTGTCCCCAAGTCAAAAAAGAAAATTTTTAGAGAAAAGATAACTAAGTCCTTGTTAACTGTTGGAGGATACGCTTTGATAATTTTGTTTTTAGTAGTCACAATAAGAGATTTAACAAGGTTGATACCTTCATGAAAGTTTCAGTAATTGTTCCTGCACACAATGAAGCTCCAAGGATAAATCATGTTTTAAATACCTTAATAAAGAGCAAAAAAGTGAATCAGGTTATAGTTGTTGATGATGGATCAAGAGATGGAACGACTGCAGCAGCTAAAAGAGTTCCAGGGGTTCTTGTTATGTCTCTTCCAGATAATCTAGGAAAAACTTCAGCTATATATATGGGTCTTGCTTGCGTTAAGCATGAATGTGTATTATTTATAGATGCTGATCTTGTTGGATTAGAGACTTCCCACATAGATTCAATTGTCAATCCGGTCTTAAAAAAAGACTGCGATATGTCTGTTGGAATATTCAAAGGAGGAAAAGTTGGTACTGATTTTGCTCAGATAATTGCTCCTGGGTTATCTGGACAAAGAGCTGTACTCTCTAAAAAAATAAAAAATTTCCCCTTTGATGAAGTTACTGGATATGGTTTTGAAACTGCTTTGAACAATTTTGCAGAAACAGAGAATTGGAAGGTTAAGAAAATAGATCTTTTTGGAGTAGGCCAGGTAACGAAAGAAAAAAAACATGGTTATATTGTCGGAATAATAAAAAGATTAAGAATGTATTGGGAAGTCATTAAGGGTTGGTTAAGCTGATGGATAGAGTCGGATTGATTGATAACATTACTAAAGAGATAGGTGATTTGGGATATACAATATGGGATATTTCTATTAGGGGCAACGGTCCTAATTTGAAGTTTACTGTTTTTTTAGATGGTCCAGTGAACATAAATGACTGTGTCAAAGTCTCTAGAGTTTTGAAAAACTCTACGATTGGAAATATTTTAGAAAAGGGACTTCTCGAAGTCTCTTCCCCCGGAGTTGAGCCTGTTTTGACAAAAACGAAACATTTTCAACGCTGGTTTGGAAAAGAGGTTGTTTTTAAAATGAAAAATAGTTCAAAAGCATTTTTTGGATTTTTGAAAAGTTATGAAAACTGTTTGGTTGTTGAGGCAAATAATGGTATTTTTTATATACCATTTGAACTATTGAAAAACGTGAAGGGCATGAATAGGAGTTGAATTATGAGTGAAAAAACATATTTTATAGATCTAAAAGATGAAATTAGCAATATATTAAAAAATAGAGCTATCAGCGAAAATGAACTAAAAGAGTCTTTGAGAAGTGCTTTTGAGTCTGCTTATTCTAGTGAGTTTGGTCTAGATAATGCACCAGAGAATTTTAAGGTTGATGTTGATTTGATAAGAGGAACAATAAAGGCTTTTTTATTAAAAAGAATAGTCACTACAGTTGTAGATGAAGAGTTTGAAATATCGATTGAGGAAATTAGAAAAAAAGGTTTAGATTTGCCTATTAGGGCTTTTTATCCAGATCCTTTAGATTTTCAAAAATTAAGCAGAATAGCTATTAGAAAATCTTTAACTATCCTTGATGAAAGTATTTCTGATTACGAAAAGCACAATCTCTATTCCAAGGCGGGAGAGATGGAAGGAAATAATGTTTATGGAGAGATATATAAAGCAATAAGAGATACTGCCTGGGTTGAGGTTGGAAAAATAGAAGGAATATTAAGAAAATCAGAGAGGATATTTGGGGAATCTAGGAAACAAAGACTTAAGAGTGGAGTTCGTGCTTATGTTTATTCTGTGGCTAAAGACAGGTCCGGAAGACCTCAATTGCTTCTTTCTAGGACACATCCTGAATTTTTAAGATTATTGATGGAGGAAAATATTCCGGAAGTTTCGGATGGGGTAATAGAGATAAAAAGAGTTGTTAGGAAACCGGGGCATAGAGCAAAAGTTGCTGTTCACTCTTACAGTGATTCAGTGGAGCCTCTTGGTGCGTGTATAGGGCCTGGAGGAAGAAGGATTCAAGCTGTAATAAAGGAGCTTTCTCAAGAAAAAATTGATGTTGTGAAATGGGATGAAAGACCAAGGCACTTTATTGCAAATTCAATGAGGCCAGTAAATGTTGATTTTAATAGTGTGAGATTGCTAAATTATTTGACTTTAGATTCTGAAGAGGAAGATAACCCAAAAAGAAAAGCAATTGTGATTGTCCCTATGGATGAAAAAAATAAAGCCATTGGGAGTGAGGGCGAAAACGTGAGTCTTGCAACAAGGATAACAGGTTGGTCTATAGATATATGGGATACAACTTCTTTTGAGACTCTTCCCGAAAAAGAATTAACCGAAGCAACATTCCAATTTCCAAAATGGCTTATGGATTCTCTTGAAAAAAATAACATAAAAATCGTTAAAGATCTATTCACTTTCAGTGAAAGTGACTTGGAGGCGATGGATGGAGTGGGTGAGTTGGGTAGTCAAATACTAGTTACATTTTTACACGATTTAGGATTAATTGAAGAGACGGGAGACGAAGAATCTGAATGAGAGTTTTTGAATTAGCAAAAAAAATAAATCTAGATTCTAAAGATTTAGTTTTAAAGGCTAAAGAAATTGGCATAAACGTAAACACAAGTATGTCAATTATTGAAACTGAAGATGTAAAAAAAGTTCTTTCTTATTTGGGAAAAAGCCCAGAGGAAGATTCTAAAAAGGCAGAACAGAAAACAGCAGAAAAACCTAAAGGTAAAACTTCAGAGAAAAAAGAAAACCCTAAAAGTTTTCAAAAAAAACCCTCAACAGGGTCTTCTACTGCTCCGGTAAAGAAAAAAGATCGAAAAAAAGAAGCGAGATTGGCTCAGCTTGGAAATAAGAAAAGTTCAACTAAGTTGGGTTCAAGGGTTGCTAAGTCTTTCTCTGTTAGGCTTACCGAGACAGCTAGCTCTGTTAGTGAGATCTCCAAAGAATTAAGCTCTGTCAATTTAGGCTTAAGTATAAAAGGTATTTCAAAGCTTTTAGGAATTCCAATAGCAAATATTTTTTCTTTTTTTGATGATGATCAAATTGATATAGATTACAAACCCAACAAAGAACAACTTTCTTCTTTGCTTGAAAATTGGAAAATTGACCACATAAAGATAATTGATGAAAAAATACATGAACCAGTAGCGTCTATAAGTGAAGAGTCTTTGACTGAAAGAATCCCAATCATCACAGTTATGGGGCATGTTGACCATGGGAAAACAACATTGTTGGACTACATAAGAGAAACTTCTGTTGCTTCAGGTGAATTTGGTGCTATAACTCAAAAGATAGGTGCAACTTTGGCCTCTACAAAAAATGGAAGAAAAATAACTTTTATAGATACTCCTGGACACAGTTCTTTCACCTCAATGAGGTCAAGAGGTGCAAAAATTACAGATATTGCAGTTCTTGTTGTTGCTGCTGATGAAGGTCC
>CAZFBE010000036.1:0-7717 GCA_964517115.1 uncultured bacterium | reverse complement strand
CAATGGGTGAGGATGGGGAAGATAATTTGTAGTTTTTTGAAGGAAAAAAACATAAATTCAGTTTTTTACCATGGGGGCCTTAACCAAGTTCAGAGAGACGGGGTTATTGAGGATTTTAAAAACAGCAAAGAATCCAACATCCTTGTAGCAACCGATGCAGCATCTCATGGCTTGAATTTGCAGTTTGTTAATTTTGTTGTCAATTTTGAGCTTTTGTACAATCCTGCAAAGATGGCCCAAAGGGTGGCTAGGGCTCATCGGATTGGTGGAAAAAACTCTGTTCTGGCCATACACCTGGTTTCAGAAAACACCATAGAGGAAAGAATTTTGTCGATATTGAAAAAGAAAAAAGATTTGTTTAATCAGGTTTTAGAGAGTAAAGACTTTTCTGAAAAGGTTTCGCAAGGAATCTTTTCTAAGAAAGAATTGATTGACTTTCTTCTTTCCTAGATGTTTTCGTGATTATATATATATAATCACTTTGTTAATTAATACCAAATTGAATCACGGAGGACTTATGAAAAATATTTTTTTGATTGCTATTTTATTTAAAACTTTTACCTTGCAGGCAGCACCTGTTTGGGATTGGAAAACTGGAAGCTGGACTACACCAAAGCCGCCAGTTGTCCAAAAAGCACCGGTTGACCCAATCGATCAAGCCACTAAAGGTCTTGAGAAAAGAGAAGGGTGGCTCAACCTTTATGTTGGAAGCGATGACAGGAGGGGTCAGTTCATGATGGAAATCCCTGCTTCTGAGCTTAACCATCCAATGGTAGTGATAATGTTGACTTCACATGCTGATGCACAGCGTTCACTTTTGCATATGCCAAGCGGAGACATGTCTTTTGAATTCAGGATGAACCCTGATGGCAAAAGGATAGATGTTGTTGAACCAAATTGGAGTGCAAGATGGGATGCTGATGGAGAGTTGGCGAATGCAAACGAGCTAGGTGTTTCTAATGGTACAAGAATGATGGCTATGATGCCTGCTGCAACAAGAGAGAAAGATGAAGAGGTGACACATTATCTTTTGGATGTCAGTGATTGGATCAATAGCGGTTTTGGTTCAAGGCGTGGGTATAACAGGGATTTAAGTTATGTGAATAGGTCAGATGTCTATCCAACCAATATGGAGTTCGATATTGTTTTCAATACGGGTTCTAGTGAGTCAGGTACGCATTTTTCAGTCCAAAGGCTTCCTGATGAGCTTATGACAACAAGAACATCAGATCAAAGAATAGGTTACTTTGACACTCAATATTACGACATGGATGTAAACCCAGAACAGACTGATGGTGGGATAGTCAGGCTCGCAAACAAGTGGAGATTAGAGCCAAAAGACCCTGAAGCAGAGATGCTTGAGCCAATCAAACCAATTACATACTATGTTGATCCAACAGTTTCTGAAACATGGAGACCTTATGTTGCAATGGGTATTGAAAAGTGGAACAAGTCATTTGAAGCTGCTGGTTGGAAGGGTGCTGTTAAGGCAGTTCTTCCTGGAGATGAAGATTGGCCCGAGGATTACTCTGCAGGAGATTCAAGATATTCAAGTGTTTCATGGGCTCCAAGTCTTGCAAGCACATTTGCTATTGGCCCTTCAAACGTTGATCCAAGAACCGGAGAAATTCTCAATGCTGATATCGTTTTTACAGCTTCATGGATAAAGGCCTGGACAGGAGATGCTGAAGTTACGGCTCACCCTTTGTTCAACTTGCCCCACTATGAGGAAATATTAAAAATTGGAAAAGAAGGAAAATTCAAAGACTTTGAAGCAAGTCTGTATGGTTATGGAGACCTTCCTGAAGGTTTTGACATGGAAAGATATTGTGCTATGTTGAGCCCAATTTCTGGTGGAAATTTCTCTCCTGTTGTTTTGAGGAATGCTTTGATCGCTGATGGTGTCATTGGTGCCGATGATCCAATTCCTCATAGTTTTATAACTGAGGCCTTGGTTGAGGTAACAATGCATGAGGTAGGGCATACTATAGGATTGAGGCATAATTTCAAATCCAGCCACGGCATCCCTTGGGAAGAGATAAACAACAAAGAATATACTTCAGAACATGGACTTATGTCTTCGGTGATGGATTATGCAGAATCAAATGTTTCTTCTGACAGAGAAAACCAAGGACACTACTCTTCACCAGTTACTGGAGATTATGACGATTGGGCAGTCCAATATGGTTATACACATTTGCCGGATGAAGTAAGCGGTGTTCAGCATGAGTGGCTAAAGGAATTGGCTTCTGACAATACTCATCCTCATCATCATTTCGCAACTGACCAGGATTCAGCAACAGCTTTTGGATGGGACCCTTACACAAATTACTGGGACCTATCAGATCCTCTTTCATTCTTTGAAGACAGGATTAAACTTGCTAAGAGTTTGGTTTCTGATATAGAGGAAAGGGTTGTTTCAGAAGGTGAAGAATGGACTGATTTAAGAGGTGGCGTAAGCCAAATTCTTTACGACATGTCAAGAGGAGGTCCTTTTGCTGCCAAGTATCTTGGAGGTCATGATATGAGCAGAGCACACAAGGGTGATCCTGGAGCTCCTGCACCGATATCCTTTATATCTTATTCAGAGCAAGAAAGAGCTTTGAGTCTTCTTGTTGAATCTTTGACAGTGGACACTGCCATGCTTGTTGATTTTTATCCATACATGGTTAACTCTTTTAGATCTTACGGCTTGGGTGGCAGAAGTTTCATGCAAGATCTCAATACCGATATCCACAGCACTGTTGCTTCTAGAAAAATGATGACCTTGATGTATCTTTTTGATAGTGCGAGATTAGTGAGAATGAGAGATGCAGCTTGGTACCATGAAGCAAGTGGAGGAGACTCTCTAGCTGTCAGTGATGTATTTGGCGCAGTCCATGAAGCTCTATGGAATGTGGATGCTTCCAATTCTTTCAATAGGGATTCGCAGTCTTTATGGACAAGTTATTTGATTCAAATGGGAAACAGCGGCCCTGATATGCTTGCATTGTCTACAGATGCTTTGATCGACATGCATGAAAGTGCTACTGAGATGTCTGACGACAGTGATCCAATGGTTGCTGCTCACATGACAAACATTGCTTACGAAATAAGAAGAGCTTTAGATCTTTAAGGAAAAATGGAGGAAAAAAAATGAGTCATTCTTTACCAGAATTAAATTATTCATATGATGCCCTAGAGCCTCATATAGATGCTAAAACAATGGAGATACACCATACAAAACACCATCAGGCATATGTAAACGGCCTGAATGCTGCTTTGGAGAAAGAGCCAAATCTTGCAAACGCAGGATTGGGGAATCTTTGCCAGATGGTTAACAATCTTCCTGATTCAGTTAAAACTGCTGTAAGAAACCATGGAGGAGGACATTACAACCATTCTTTATTCTGGTCCATCATGTCTCCCAATGGAGGAGGGTCTCCTTCAGGAGATGTAGCTGATTTGATTGATTCTTCCTTCGGGTCTTTTGACAAGTTTAAAGAAGAGTTTGCAAATGCAGCTATGACAAGATTTGGTTCAGGCTGGGCTTGGCTTGTCTGCAAAGATGGAAAGCTTTCAATAACTTCAACAGCAAACCAAGAGAATCCATTAATGACTGGAGAGGGAACTCCCATATTAGGTTTAGACGTCTGGGAACATGCATATTATCTCAACTATCAAAACCTAAGGGGCGGATACATAGGTGCTTGGTGGAATGTTGTTGACTGGAACGCTGTAGAAGAAAGGTTCAATAACTGCTGATATCGGCCAATTTCTTAAAAAGCTTGCTTTAGGTTTATTGTGGCTGGTTGCGGCTTGTGTTCTTTTGCAGTTGCTTGCTCAGTTGGTCTTTTGGATATGGTTCATCTTTACCGGGATTTCAGGTGCTTTTTGAACATAATTGACTATTTTTATATTTTGATTTAGTTTCCCCAGGAAAATATTTCTGGAATTGGCAATTTATACATTTTAGATCCCGTGTTTGTTCCCCATCTTGCAGGCTTTTCTTCTTCAAAGAAAACCCAACCCCAATCAAGGAGGGATGTATCTATTGCTGGTAGTTTTGTTTTGCTTGATGAGATTATGAAAGTTTCGTTCTTTGAGGCGATTAACAATAAGCTTTCTTGATTCCACTCTCTAAGACTCCCATCAGGAAGTTGTATTGATTTTTTATCAGGCCAGGATATCCCTCCTGGGCCTAGAGATGCAATCATCCCTATTGGCTGTATCCATTCAGTAATGTTTTTTGAAGCAAGGGATTCAAAAAGAAGAGGTGTAGATTTGTCCCTTTCGAGCCCTCCTGGAAAAAAGCCTCTTGGATCGATTTCTAAATATCTTGGAATCCATTTAGATGTCATCTTGTGTACGGATGTTCCAGGATGTAAAGTAATGTTGTTTTCAAGGATGTTTTTACTGTTGGATATTTTTACATTCAATATTGGTGTACATTTTCCATCCCAATCAAAATGTAAAGATGTTTCATAGCCGTCTGCGAGTCTTGCAACTTTTGTTTTTAACAACCTTGCAAAAGGCCAAGATGTTTCCCCGCAATTTTTTTGTTGGTATTTTTGTTCATATTCAAAAAAAACACCTTGAAGCCTAAGGGTATCTTTGCCATTTGTTTTTTGAAGGTGGGCTCTATCACCAATTCTCCTAGAGAGAGGGGTGGTTTTTTCATCGATATAAGAATGAATAACTCTTCCAACAGGGTCTTCTTCAATAGGCTTTTTTACATCTTGCCATTGGTATGCTAGGTGTTTTGATATCTCTGAGAACCTTAGATTGTTTTCAAGGTAGTTTTCTGGAATAACGATAACTCCTTTTTGACTAAACCAGCTATCCCCTTCTATTAAAATCAATTTATCTTTGTTCATGAAGCCCATCTGACCCTCAACTATGTTTATTTTTTCAGATATTTTATTTGGCCAAGATTGATGAACCGATTTTGATTTTGTTGTTATTATTTTGAGGTTTTCATATTCAATGACTTTTTCATTCCCGGATAGCTGGAATATTTTATTTCCTGTATCACAAAGAAAAACCAAAGATCCCTTTTCTTCGAAAGAATTCACAACGAAACCTTCCAAGGTTTTTAAGCTAAGGGTCATGCAGTCCCCCTCTCTTGGATGTAGTGGAACAAAGCCTTTTTTCATGTCTAGTTCATGATATAGATTATTTTTATCAGAAAAAAATCCAGAATAATTAATGGTTATTTCATAAACTCCTTCAGGGACAGAAGGCAAAAACCATCCATTCAGGTCATTATCTGATTCTTTTTTTTCATAATATAAATTTGTTCCCCCTCTGGTGAAAAAAATTTCATCTATTTCAATCTTTTCGGAAATATAGAAATCAACATCATTATCTGATTTTTCTATAATGCATACTGCAGAACCTTTTATCAAGTTGTTTTTATTGATTTCAATTTCTGAAATACAAGGCATGAAGAAGTATTCAAAAAAAAGCATATTCAGATTTTAATGATAGTAGGATTTAAGTCGTGGAGAAAATCAGCATAATAGATGAAAAAGACTTAGAAAATAAGGATATTTCTCAAATCTTAAGAGCATCTATAAAAAAATTAAAAAAAAGATGGAACCCATTGTTTCCCTTGGGTGTTCTTGGGGATATTTCAAGGCCGATCGGTCTTTTCCCGAACTTGAAGGGTCTTGACTTGTGTGGATTTTCTGGAAAAGAGAAAAGGGAGATTGGTGTTTTGAAAAAAAGAGATTTAAATGTATATACAACCGAATGGTGTGGAGATTGCCATGTTTTAAAAAGATATTTTTCTCAAAAAAATATACATTGGAATTCTCTAGATATAGATTCTGATGAGGGCTACTTGAAACAAGTCCTTCTTGTTTCATTGGGGAGAAGGGTTATCCCAACTTTAGATTATGGAGATTTTGTGTTAATAAATCCACCCATTCAAATTCTTAGAAATATTTATGAGTAAAGAACTTTTTATTTACAGAAGCAAGATGTCCAGGGTGCCTCCAGGCCAGAATGTTGTGAAGAAATGGCCTAGACTGGATGTCAACCCCCCGGAAGATTTTATAGATTCCGATACATGGAAGATGAAGGTCTACGGGAACGTCTCAGAACCAAGAGAGTTTTCTTTTGAAGATCTTTTGAAGCTTGATCCAATTCAGGTGAATGCGGATGTTCATTGTGTAACCCATTGGAGCCTTCTTGACAATAACTGGGAGGGGGTTCGCTTATCGAAAATTTTAAAAAAGGTAGGCTATAAGAGCGATTCAAAACAGATTATGTGTTATGGGTTAGTTGGATATTCAACAAATATAGAGATGCAAGATGCTTTGTTAGACTCAAGCATTATTGCTTGGAAACATAATGATTCTGGCATAAGTCATGAACATGGTGGCCCAATAAGGTTTTTAATACCTCATCTTTATTTGTGGAAAAGTGCAAAATGGGCTTCAGGGATTGAGGTGATGAAAGAAAAAAAATTAGGTTTTTGGGAGCTTAGAGGGTATCATAATAAGGGAGACCCTTGGAAAGAGGAGAGATTTTCATAAGGAGAATATTGATATGAGTAAAGTTGTTTTTGTTGGAGGTAAGAGAACTCCATTTGGTGCATATTTGGAAAGTTTAGCCAGGGTTCCTGCTAATGACTTGGGTTCACATGCTGCAAAAGCTGCAATTAAGGATTCTGGAGTTGACCCTTCAGAATTTGATGCTTGTATTTTTGGCATGGTTGGTCAAACTGATAGTAATGCTTATTATTGTGCGAGGCATATTGGATTAAATTCAGGAATTCCTATAGAAAAACCTGCGCTTACAGTTAATCGTTTGTGTGGTTCGGGAGCTGAGTCAATTGTTCAAGGTGCATACCTCTTGGAAAGAGGAGATGCTGATGTTGTCTTGGTTGGTGGAACGGAGTCTATGAGCAGGGCATTTCATTACACTCATGGAATCAGGTCTGGACAAAAGTGGGGGTCGCTTGAATTAAGGGACTTTCTTTGGGATAGTCTTACTGATGGTTATTGCAAATTGCCAATGGCAATAACCGCAGAAAATCTTGCAGAAGATTTTTCTATATCGAGAGAAGAGTGTGAAGAATTCGCTGTTTTAACACAGGAAAGGTATCAAAAAGCTTTAGCTGGCGGCTATTTCAAAGATGAGATAGAGCCTATAGAAGTTGGGAAAGGAAAACGTGCTAAGCTGGTTGAAAATGACGAACATCCAAAAGCAAATACAAATTTAGAGTCTTTATCTAGGTTGAGATCTGTTTTTAAGGAAAATGGAACTGTGACTGCTGGAACTGCAAGCGGGGTTGTTGATGGAGCCTGTGCTCTTGTGATGATGAAAGAAGAAGAGGCTAAGAAGAGAAATCTGAGAATCATGGGAAGCCTTGTCTCATGGGGACACGCTGGAGTGAGTCCTGACAGAATGGGTTATGGCCCTGTTCCAAGTAGTGAAAAGGCATTGAGTGCTGCAGGATGTTCTGTAAAAGATTTGAAAAGGGTTGAAATAAATGAAGCTTTTGTTCCTCAGTATATTGCAGTAGAAAAAGGGCTAAGTTTAAATAGAGATATAACAAATTCTTGGGGTGGGGCAACTGCAATTGGGCATCCTTTGGGTGCCACGGGTTCAAGGTTGACTTTGACCTGTTTAAGGCAGTTGAAAATTCTTGACGGTGGAGGCCTGGGCCTTATTTCAATGTGTATTGGTGGAGGCCAGGGAATTTCTTTGATTGTTGAGGTTTGATGAG
>CAZFBE010000035.1:0-7908 GCA_964517115.1 uncultured bacterium | reverse complement strand
ATGCCTCTTTTTAATTTCAAATGCAGAACTTGTAGTCATGTTCAGGAATTCATGGTTTCAGGCAATCAGAAGATTGACAAGAAATGTGAAAAGTGTGATTCTTCAGATTGGGAAAAACAGTTCACAAAAAGGATGGGTGTTGTCTTCAAGGGCAGCGGATTTTATGTCAGTGACAACAGAAGCAATTCTTCTCAAGGGAAAAAATCTTCCAAGAAAGACAAGAAATGATAGACATCCCAATTACCTTATCGGCTGACAAGTATTTACCGAAATATGCAAAATGGCTTAAGGAGTTTGGGTTCAATGCTTGGAGAATAGAGAAAAAAGAAGATGCAAAACAAGCCCCATTCATTGTTTTAAGTGGTGGCGGTGATTTAGGGGTTGCAACAGGGGCTTATACATGTAAAGATCCTGAAAAAAAGATTTCTGGCATCAAGGATGATAGAGATGAGCTGGAATTTGATTTGCTTCATTTTGCAATAGAAAGAAACATTCCTGTTTTGGGTGTATGTCGAGGATTTCAGGTAATGAATGTTTTTTTAGGTGGAACATTATGGCCAGACATCCAAAATGGAAATTTTGACTTAACAAAACACAGGGGCAATAAAAAGAAGGAAGGTTCTGATGTTATACATGCTGTGAATAGCAGAAAAGGAAACTTTCATGTAACAAGCCATCATCACCAAGGGATTAAAACATTAGGAGAAGGCCTTTTGCCTACTGGGTATTCAGAAGATGGGTTAATAGAGGCATTTTCTAGTGTAGATGGTTTGTGGAATGCTGTTCAGTGGCACCCAGAAAGAACTGAGGCTGGAAGGGGTAGAAGATGGTTCGAAGATTGGTTAGAATCGGTCATTAGCCGGTAAAGGGGACTTAGCTCATTCGGTAGAGCGCCTGCTTTGCAAGCAGGAGGTGGCGGGTTCGAATCCCGCAGTCTCCACCAGGGCCATTGCCTTTATGAAGCGCATAGACAAAGATATACGAAAAGCTTGTACATTGCCAGCTTCTTTTTATTCTTCTGAAAAATTTCTTTCAAAAGCAAGAGATGATATTTTTGAGAAAAGTTGGCAATTCATCACTCATGAATCAAACCTGAAATCCCAAAATGATGCTTTCCCTTTTAGGTTTTTGGATGACTTTATCAAAGAGCCGCTTTTCCTTATAAATAACGAAGATATTGATTGTTTTTCTAATGTTTGCACACATAGAGGGAATATATTGTTGGACAAACCTTGTAATGTCGGGAAGTCCATATCCTGTAAGTATCATGGTAGAAGATTTGATTCTTGCGGAAGATTTTTGTCAATGCCAGAAACAAAGGGGATGAAGGATTTCCCTTCAAGCAGAGACAACTTAACAAAAGTCCCTACTGAAAAATGGAAACAGTTTATTTTTGCTTCAATTGATGCTCCTTTTGATTTTGGTGATTTGATCAAAGATGTTGAAGAAAGGGTGGGTTGGATGCCTATAGAAGATTTTACCTACAGGAAAGATTTGTCAAAAGAATATACAGTCGATGCTAATTGGGCTCTTTACTGCGACAATTACCTTGAGTGTTTTCATTGTCCTTTTGTCCATAAAGGCCTTTCTTCGGTGCTGAAGCATCAAGAATATGCTATTGAGCTTTTCCGTTATTCAAATCTCCAGCTTGGAGTTGGAAACAATAAAAAAGATTGTTTTGATCTCCCAAAAGATTCTGTAGATTACGGTAAAAATATTGCAGCTTATTACTTTTGGCTTTTTCCGAACACTATGCTTAACTTTTATCCTTGGGGATTGTCTATAAATGTTGTTAAGCCAATTTCTGTAAAAAAAACAAAAATCGAATTTAGTTCTTATGTCTGGGATGAATCAAAATTGGATCTGGGTGCGGGGGGGAGTTTGGACAAGGTTGAACTCGAGGATGAGGAGATTGTTGAGAGTGTTCAGAAAGGGGTTCTTTCAAGGTATTATGACCATGGGAGATTTTCTCCAAAGATGGAGAAAGGAGTTCATCATTTCCATTCTCTAGTCAGTCAGTTCTTTAATAGGGATTGATTTTTTACCTAGTCTAATTTAGGAATGCAGGTTGGGTTCCCGAAACAAGGCCATAGGGTTTCAAGCAATTCACCCAAACTTCCTCCAGCTCCGGCTATTGAATCAAGGCTTCCTTGTTCTACCAATCTTACAAAGTGGTTTCTATCCATAATCACATATCTAGGCTCGATTCCGCCAGCCCATCCATCTCCACCTTCAAAATAGGTTGTATATTGATCCATTAACAAATTGTCTTCATCCCAGACGAATGTCCAGTTGTAACCATTTCCAGTATGCCAGCTACCTAAATCTTCAACAGATATGAATGAATCATTTCCAGAGACGGGATCTTCAGCTAGGCCAATTGACAAGATTTCAACACTTGAACCAGGGAAAGAGGCTGCTTCAAAATAAGGGAGTATGTGGTTGTTCATATCGTTTATTGCAGTTGTCTCATCCTTTGTGAAGAATTGCATCACTACAACCTGTCCTCTAAACTTGTCATCAGAAACAGTTCTTTGTAATGCTGTATGGATGTTTCTTATGACAATAGGGGCACCAGCAGTGGCAAAAAGAGAATTGCCAGTTGGGCAGTCTGGGGTGGCGTCATCAGATACTGAAGGCCAGTCTAGTTCACAATCAAGACTTTCTTGTGTGTTTGACAAAGGCCATATTTCTCTAGGTGCATAAACTACAAAGAAAGACTTGCTTCCATCATCAAGTTCATTGTCTTGTAATCCAGACTCATTAACTATTGCAACTTCAACTAAGAAGTTTGGAGATGCTGGATCCAATGTTGTGTAGGTGTGAGTACCTGTTTGGTTTGTTGGACCGTCAGCAGGGTTAGCTTCGTCACCCATTAACCATTGCCATGATATCAATTGTGGGGGAGCATTGTTGTCAACCCCATCAGCTTGATACCCAATAGAGAAAGATGTTGGATTTAAGAATTGATATTCTCCAGCATAACAAGTTAAGAATCCTTCTGCAGGAACGCATTCTCTCATTGTTAGTGTTGGTGGAACTGCATCAACTAATATGACTGAAACAACATCAGAAAAGTCTGTATTCCCACTTGTGTCAGTTGCTTTCGCTATTAGGTCTTTTGCTCCTTCGTTTTCAAAACTTGTATCCCAAAGACAGACGGCAAGACCGGGATCTGGAGAGCCGTCACCATCTAGATCAGGACCATCGCTTAGGTTTGTGTCAGTACAACCATTTATGACAACTCCATTAGCACTAAATTCAACTTTTTGTATTCCAACATTGTCAGTTGCCTGTGCAACGATTGTTGGATTTCCTGCGATTTGAGCTCCAGCCAAAGGCTCTATTGCTGTTCCGTCATCAGAAAGTTTCCCTAAGATTGTTACGTCAGGTGGAATGAAATCTCCTGTTCCATTGTCAACTCTTACTTTAATACATCCAAAATAATCTTCAGGCTCTCCAGCGCTTCCAAATGTCCCACCACAGACAGGGCTGTCTGATTGGTTTCCTTCTGTGTCATAAGCTATGGCTGTTAAGTTGTAAAGACCATTGTTGAGAAGTGTAGTTGGCCAATAGAAAACCCAAGAATTTTCTTCACCAGCTGAACTTTGACCTAAGAGAACACCGTCTAGGTAATATTCAATTTTATCAATATCAACATTTGTACCACAGTCCTGATAAAGGGTTTCAGGAACTGATACAACTGGTGATTTTGAGAGAACTGAAACTGTATTTGAGACTGTTGGGACCCAATAGAAAGTTCCTCCACCAAAATTTACCTCTTGCAAGACTGGGTTGATTATCCTTACACAAGGTTTGTCAATATTTGGGGTGCCCGTTCCGGTTGAATTTGAAACAACGATCTGCAAAGGCTCCATTCTTGGATTGTTTGATAAATCTGTTGCTATTGCAATTAGTTCATAAACATTGTCAGGAGTTTCAGTTGTATCTACTTGTATTGTCCATATATCCCCAAATTCTCTAACACCGCCACCAAGGGTTTGGGGATTTTCTCCAGGAACTCTAGACATGAAGGTTACTGAATTTACTCCAACATTATCAGTAGCCTCTACTTGAAGGGATATTGTTCCAGAAATTTGTTCATTTACGGATGAAGGATTGAGCCAGGTGACTGTTGGGGGGATAAGGTCATCTGACATAGAACTTGATTCAATTACGACAGGGACGCTAGACATTACGGTGTGATTTGTGAAAACAGCTTGTACATTTATTATATGTATGCCTGGGTTAGATCCAGTAGAGTCCCAAATGCAAAAAACATCATCATCACATTCGGGAGATAAAAGGGTGCTATCAACTTGATAAACTATAGAAGATGCTGTACCCAGTTCTTGTGGATAGGAGATTTGAATAGAGACATTCCCTTTGACAATCTCATTTGTTGTTGGAGATGTTATTTGCAAATCGGCAGTTGGTGTCAAATTGTTTACAGAGATGTTTTCAAGATCTATTATTGATGATTCATTGTCAAGTGTTAAAACTACAGCAACTTCATGATCCCCATTTGGCAGGTTGTTAGTATTTAGTTCATTGTTTGGAGTGCACCAGACATTTGGATTGGAAGAACAACTTTCCAAAACCGTCCAAGGCAATTGGTCAACTTTTAAAACAGGCTCTGTTCCACTAGGAATTACTACTGATTGGTCATATTCAACAGTAACAGACAAGGTACCTTGAACATTTTGTGTATTTTGATCAAAGGACATAATGACTTGGCTGCCATCGCTTGAATTAATTGCTTCATTGCTTTCTGGCGTAGACCCACCGGAACTGCAAGAAGATATGGAAAGAGAGACTATTAAAGAAATTAAAGTAAGTTTTTTAATCATTGTTTTCTATTTATCTCTTATGAGATAACCAAGCAATTATAGAACAAAAAAAATAAAATACAATCACTATGGTACATAAAATTGTTTAATTTGAATCGCACTTGTCTAATAGCTTCGGGCTATTTATATAAATTTGATGATTATCCTGCGTTTAATCCTAAAAATTGGGCTGGTGTTTTAACCAAGGGGTTAAGCCTGGAAGAAAGAAAAGGAAATCCAGCACATAGGCTTGCTGAAACTGAATGTGGTGTTATAAATTCAATTGGTTTAGCAAACCCTGGTGCCAAAAGTTTTTGTTCGAATGTTTTACCTGGGCTTCAATCTTTAGACATTCCCGTTATAGCAAATCTTTCTGGATGGTCTATTGAGGGCTATGGAGAGTTAGCAAGCAAGTTGGTGGAGTTCTCGAAAGATTCTTATTGGGCCTATGAGGTAAATTTATCTTGTCCAAATGTGCATGGTGGAAGTTTGGAGTTTGGAACAGACATTGATGTTATAAAAAGTGTTATAAAGTCCGTTAGAAAAGAAACAAAAAAGCCAATAATTGCGAAACTTACTCCATTGGTTCCAGACATGAGGCCGTATGCTGAAGCTGCTCTTGAGGCTGGGTCTGATGCCATCACCGTTGCTAATACTTATCCAGCAATGGCAATTGATATAGAAAAAAGAATACCAGTCCTTGGAACTGAATACGGAGGACTTTCTGGACCTGCAATAACTCCTATCACTTTAAGACATTGCCATATGATTTATAGGGAGTTTAAATGCGACATTCTTGCTTCTGGGGGCATTATGGATATTAACAGCGCTCTTTCTTATATTATGAGTGGTGCAAAATGGCTTCAAATAGGAGCCTTGTTCTTTTCAAATCCAAAAAAAGCTGTAGATTTCCCTTTGGAATTAGATGAAGAAATTAAAAAAAGAGGTGGCATGAAAAACATTCTTGGAGCAGCTGTCTAAAATGGCTCGAAAAAATTTACCAATTGCATTAGCCCTCGATACAGGGTCAGAGAAAAAGGCAAAAGAGTGGATTGATTTTTTTTCTGAGTGGGTAGGGTGTTTTAAAGTTGGTCCGGTCCTTTTTAACAACTGGCCAGGGGTCATTGATTACATTAAAAGCAAAGAAAGGATGGTTTTTCTTGACCTTAAATTACACGACATACCAAATACCGTTTTTTTAGCAGTCAGTTCTTTGTCCAAAAGGGATGTTGATTTTATAACGATACACATGTCTGGAGGAAAGGACATGGTCAAGGCAGCTGTAGAAGGGGGAAATGGCCTTTTAGATCCAATTGGGGTTGGGGTTTTGACAAGTATTTCTACTGAAAGTTGGAGTTCTTTTTCTGGAAAATCAATAAAGCAATCTTTTGACCAGATGCTTTCTTGGAGTTGGGAGTCCGGCTTGAGGAATTTTGTTTCTTCTGGTTCTGAGATAGAGTTTATAAAAACAAATTTTCCAAAATGTTCTCTTTGGGTTCCTGGTGTAAGGTTTTCTGGAGATATTGTAGATGACCAAAAAAGAATTACAACCCCTCAGAAAGCAGTCAAAAAGGGAGCAGACTGGCTTGTTATAGGTAGGGCTCTTTTGGGGGTTCCTCATGAAGAGGCTATTCAAAAAATGAAAATTTTTGAAAGAGAGTCTGATGTTTAGAAGATTTTTTTTTGAGGTTTAGTTTTTGTGTTTCTTTTAAAAAATAAAACATTAAATAAATGGATATTTAGTGAGTTCTTTGGACCGTTTTTTGCTGTTCTTTTAGGTTTTTTACTTTTTGCTATTTTGGCAATGGATCTTTATCAGATGATCGATCTGGTTTCCTCAAAGCAGGTTCCAATTCTTGTAATTTTTCATATGCTTTTTTTACGCTTGCCTTTTTGGATTGTTTTTGCTTTACCGGTTTCTTTGCTTTTTGGAATATTTCTTTCTGTATCTAGACTAGCTCAAGATGGAGAATTTCGGGCGATAAGAACTTCAGGCTGTTCAAAGGTTTTGATTTTTTATAGATTCGTTTTTGTAGGCCTTGTTGTTTCTTTGTTTTCTTTTTTTGTACAAGAGAAATATATGAAGAATTCTTTGACTGAGTATTTTGAAATAGTTGCTAAGTTCAGCCAAAGTGATTTAATCAAAAGGATAGAGCCAGGTAAATTTGTTTCAGGGCCAAATAATATGTATTACTATTTTGGAGAAATTGCTTCAACGGGGAGCATTCAAGATATAAGAATTTTAAAGTTAGATCTATTAAGTTCTCCAAAGGAGTTAGTCAGAGCTGAAAGTGGAGAGATAAAAAATCAAATACTTACCTTGAACAAAGGTCAATCAATTAAATTTTCTGAAGAAGGAAGCAGGATAAAAATTCTTCAAAGTTTCAAGACAGCGGAGATTGATTTAAGTAGAGAATTCTCTGAATCAGTTCCTGTTATAGACAGCCCCTTGGTAGACAATGCAGCAACCTTGAGGGAAAAGATACTTAATCATAGGTCCAGGTCTTTTTATCCAAAAAGACTTTTAGCAAGAGAGGAAACTGAATTCAATTACAGGTACAGTTTACCTCTTGCAAATTTAATCTTTGTTGTTTTTGCTTTTCCTTTGGCTTTGTCAATGGGTAGTTCTGGAAGGACGTCAGCTTTTTTTGTAGCTGTAATCTCTTTTACTGTTTATTGGGGATTGATTGGCGTCGGAAGGGCTTTGGGTTACACGATGTCTGTTTCTCCTGTACTTGCTGGATGGCTTCCAAATTTGATATTTTTAACAATTGGGTTAATCTTTTTATTTGTAATTAGGAAAAAGGATGTTTAGTAAATTAATCTTTTACACACTAAGAGAGGTTGTTCCTCCCGTTATCCTTTTCACCGTTTCTATACTTGGTTTAGAGCTTTTAGGCACAGATTTTTACCAGCTTGTTGGAATTATTGTTGATAGAAAAATTCCCTGGCAGGTTGTTTTAGAAATGCTTTATTTAAGAATTCCTTATTGGACTTTTCACACCCTTCCAATTGCGCTTGTTTTAGGTTTGTTGACAGGTCTTGGAAGATTGGAAAGGGATTTGGAATACAGGGCATT
>CAZFBE010000034.1:6612-8385 GCA_964517115.1 uncultured bacterium | reverse complement strand
CTCCCAATCAGAAAACTTTTTTGGGGAAGGAGGTTTCCCAACTATAAAAACTCTTTCTGCTGTCTCAGAAAGTGTGTTTAGGGTCTTTGTTAAAAAATTAACTCCATCAATTTCTAACAAAGCTTTTGCGGTGCCCATTCTTGTGCTTTTTCCGCCAGCCAAAACAAAAGCCTCTGATATCATCTTCCTAGCCTCTCCAGTCTCTTTTCTCTTCTTGTTTCTCCAGATTCAAAACGTCTTTTTTCATCTTTTGTAATTGGTTTAAAGGATTCAACTTTTTCAGGCCTCCCATTTTCTCCAATTGCAACAAAAGTTGCATAAGCAGTGCAGACTCTTTTCATTTTGGATTTATAAGGATCAAATGCAGTAACCCTTATACCTATCTCCATTGAACTTTCATGAACATAGTTAATAGCAGCACGATATCTCATATGTTCATGAACAAATATGGGTGAATGAAAATCAACAGCATCCATGCTTGCAGTTACGGCTGGCTTTTTACAATACCTATGACAAGCGATAGCTGCAATTTCATCAACACCCAACATGACCTCTCCAGCAAAAACCTTATTAGTTAAAAGCATGTCAGGAGTAACCATTCTCATTGCCTGAGCAATTGAAGGAGAACTAAATCCAGCAGTATCTGCTTGATCTTTTTTATCAAATTGGGACAAACGCTTTAGACGCTTCTCCCTTCTTGTCAAAGCGGCACGAAAGCTTTCATGCTCTTCTTCTATTTCAGGCTTTATAGCTTCAACTGGTGTGGGTTTGCCGTTGTCACCCAAAGCAATAAATGTTAAATGAGCTCTGCATGTTGTTATTGGTTCTTGTCCCGCCCTGTCAGTTTTTATAACCTCAACCCTAACCTCCATGGAGCTGCCAAATGTCGCTTGGACCCTTGAGCGAAAGGCAACCCTGTCTCCAAGAGCAACGCCAGCAAGGATATCTATATCCTCCATGGCGCCAAGGACAACAGGACCTTTGTGATGCTTGCTTGCTGTTAAAACCCCGGCCTCACAAATCCAATACATCAAACGACCTCCATAAAGTCGGCTTGCTGGGTTTACATGTTGTGGAAAAACTATCCTTAAAAGCTCCATTGATGTTGAACTAGGATTTATCACTTTATAAATTTTAGTCCTTTAAAAAATTAAAATAGTAAATTATGACCCTAATTGAACATCAAAATCAAATAAATTTCAAACTAGAAGACATTCCTGAAATGAATTTTTTCAAAAATATCGCCATGGTCTCTCCAGAAAATTTTGATATCAAGTACTCAATTAACCCTTTCATGATGGACTCAAAAGGAAATTTGAAAAAAATCAACCATGAAAAAGCAACCCTTCAATGGAATACCCTTTTAAAAATTTTCAAAAAATTAAAGCTAAAAACAAGGGTTTTTAATTTTGAAGAAAAATACCCTGATATGGTTTTCTGTGCAAATCAATTTTTGCCAATACCAAAAGAAATATCCATCAACAAGGAAGACTTCCTTGAAGGGAAAATGTTTGCTGAAGAAAGAAAGAATGAGGTTCCGTTATTGAAAAAAGCAATGGAGTCAAGTGGGTACCATTTTTCAAAACTATCCTCAAAAGCAAAAACATTTGAAGGGACAGGGGATGGAATATGGCATCCCGGGAAAAGACTGCTTTGGGGAGGGGTTGGAAAAAGGACAGATCTTGAAACGTGGAAAGAGATCAGTCAAAAATACAACCTTGACATAATTGCTTTAAACCTCGAAGGAAACACCTTCTACCATCTTGATACCTG
>CAZFBE010000034.1:3982-6512 GCA_964517115.1 uncultured bacterium | reverse complement strand
AGCACAACTGTCCCTGAACTTGCTCGAACACTGCTGAAGAATGCCAAGCCTATTATCAATAAGACCTGAACAAAAGATGCAGTTAAAAAATCTTTCCTAATCACCCTTGACCCCCGCATCAAATATTTTTTTGCTTTGCTTTTCAATGAAAACACCACCCCAAATCAACAAAGCTCCGCCAAGAACAAACAGCAATGCTTGATTCAAGAGAGTTGAAAAGATATCAAAGAAACGCAACAAGATAAAGAACTTGAAGAGCCACAAGCTCCACTTAAACAACTTCCAGTTTCTTGTAATGTTTGAAATGTAAAGAAAAGCAATAAGCTCAAAAAGAAGAATCAAATTCATAAAAATTGAAATTGCCATTGGGTTGCTGTAAGAAAGAAATGGCAAGAGTATATTGACTAAAGAAATGGCAACAAAAAACCTTGAAAGAAGCTTTTTGCTCTTGCTGGACGACCTCAAGCCATCCAAAGAGATGGTTATGACAAATGCTGAAATCGCGATAAAAGGCAATGCCTCAATTGGATATCCGGGATTTGGCATTTGGAAACCATCTTCATTTGCAAAATTATGAAAAAACGTAAATGGAATCTGTGTGAAATAAACAAAAATAATTCCCAATATGCTAAAAGGATAAGCTGCCCATTCTTTCACCCTGTTGATTGCAAGAACAGAAAGAAGAACCCCAAAAGAAACATAAAGGCTCAAAAAGCCCAAGGCATCCCCTATCCCAAAATCCAACCTGGGAAGAATAAACCAAATGTCCACATCCTTCTCTGCATGAGGGAGAGCCAACATCCTTAACTGCAAAAGGAAAAGCCAAAGAGAGGTCCCAATCAGAGAAAAAACTAAAGCAGGATTATTTTTATCCCTAAAGATTAACTTCCAAAAGAAAAATGCCAATAATCCATAAACAGCAATATCGATCCAAGATATCCCAGTCTGGAATATCCATATTGTCAAGAGGATATTTGCCAAAATAAGAACCCAGAACAGCTCAAAAAACTTGACAAACAAGAAGAGTCCGGCAATCCAGATCAGTAATTCCTGCCCAGTGTCAAAAGAAATGTTAAAGGTTTGGAGAACCAAATTGACACCAGCCCCAAAAGCAAAAGCCCCCATAAGGAAGAAAGTTTGTGAAAGATTTCTTCTTTTTGGAACTTGGTAAAAATGATATCCGAGATAATTAAAGCCAGATACAAAAAGAAGAATTATTAATATCTTTATGGTCGAAGAAAAACCCTGCCAGTTTGAAGCCATTGCCAGAATTAAACCCAAACCTACCAAGACTCCACCAAAAACCAATAATGCGCTAATGAAGTTTGTAATCTTTGAATCTTTTGAATACCTTGAACGTATTTTTTCAGCCTGTTCACCTGAAATGATTCCATCCTTTACCCATTTTTTCAATTGGGAAAAAAGCCAGTTGGTATTATTCACTTTCCTTGCTCCAAAACGGTGAAAAAACCCAATAAAGAAAAGCTATTGAAATAAGACCGGCAAATAAAGAATAATAGTTACTCATTGTTTTTTTTATTTTTTAAAAACTTCCTAAGATAAAAAAACCCCCCGAGGCAAAATAGGTAGGGTAAGTACCAAATAACCTGGTGCACCCCCCTTCTTGGTGGTTCAAAAACAATCCAATCACCATATCTCTCAATTAAGTAAATCCTAATCTCTTCATCTGTTTTCCCTTCAGTAACCATTTTTAGTATCAGTTCGTATATCTCATTACTTATGGGGGTGTTTGAATCGGAGATGCTCACAAATTTACAAGTTGGACATCTAAAATTTTCAGCAATTGAAAGTGCCCTATTCTCTTGGTCCTCTGTTGGAGAAAGTGGGAGAAGGAGGTTCAAAAGAAGCAAAAACTTAATCATTCTTCATAATCCAATCAATGGTGTCCAAAAGCTCCTCTTCTGTAATAAGGCCAACAACTTTTTTCCTAATCAGCCCAGAAGAGTCAATAAAATATGTTTCCGGAGCACCACCAACACCCCAATCAACCAAAGCTTCTCCCTCTTGGTCGATCCAATTTGAATGAACAAGCCCAAAAGTTTCTATTATTTTTTCAACATCTTCAAGGTTGTCATCAAATGCAATACCCAATAAAACTGGGCATGATCCTGGATTCTGTTCTTCGCATTGGTTCCAGAGCATCCCCCATTTTCTAAATGTTGGAAATTCCTCCATACAGATACTGCACCAGCTTCCCCACCAATTAACAATTGTTACAGGAGGCCATTCCCCATCTTTGTAATCAATAAAAACTTCACTTTCTCCGCTTTCAACATTAAACAAAACCGAACTTGGAACAGCTTTGTTTTCAAGAGAAAAACTTAAACCCCCCTCTCCCGAATTGCTTTTCTCAAGAAGAGATAAACCCTTCGCTAAAATAAAAACAAAAAGATAAACCGCAAGGATAACCTTTATGAATCTTGAATGTTGTTTCTTCATTATCTTTTCCCTTTTAAAACAATAAGAAATCCTATTACTGAAATAATACCACCCACCCAAAGCAACTTCA
>CAZFBE010000034.1:0-3882 GCA_964517115.1 uncultured bacterium | reverse complement strand
CCAATGGAGCTCCTAACATATGAAAAAAAGAGCAATGAAGCAACACCCCCAAAAAATCCCAATCTCAAATAAAGGCTTAATTTTTCACCAGCCTTTCTTTTCCAAGAAAGCCAGGGAGCAATCGACATTAAAATCAAAGCAGGCATTAATATTGGTGGGACAGTTTTCTCAAAATATGGCGCTCCAACACTTACCTTTTCTCCTGTTGCTATTTCTGAAAATATAGGCCATGTGGTTCCGAAGAAAACAGCAACAAACATTCCTAAAAACAACAGGTTGTTAAAGAGGATTGCATTTTCTTTTGAAGAAAATTCCTCCAAGTCACTTTTGTTTTCTATCTTGTCCCAATTCCAACCTAGCAAGCCAAAAGTAGTGATTAAATAAATTGTTATATAGCCTAAAAACCAATAACCTAGATTACTCTCCGAGAAAGCGTGGACACTTGTGATAATTCCACTTCTGGTGATAAAAGTTCCAACAAGAGTCATTCCGTAAGAAGAAAGAATCAAGAAAAGGTTCCATTTGTTAAAGAGTTTTCTTGCCTTAAAAGCCAAGATGCTGTGAGCAAAAGCTGTTAATAGCAACCAAGGCATCAGACTTGCATTTTCAACAGGATCCCAAAACCACCAACCTCCCCATCCAAGTTCATAATAAGCCCACCAGGAACCAACTATTATTCCAGCTGTCAAAAATAACCAAGCAAGGCTTGTCCATCTTTCGGAAAGCTTGATCCAGTTTTTCTCTCTTGTTAAAAGATGGCAAATTGCATATGAAGCTGGAATTGTTATGCATGTAAAGCCAAGATAGAGAAGCGGAGGATGGATTGCCATTCCTGGGTTTTGAAGTAGTGGGTTCATTCCAATTCCATCTAAAGGAATGAAGTTGTTTTGTGGAAATGAGGCTAATGGGTTTGCAAAATAAAGCATAAGACCAGCAAAAAAAGCTGAAGTTGCTGAAGGAAGAATTAAAAATGCACCAAGAGAGGGTCCTTTCAACTTTCCCCTCAAGCATGCCATGAAACAAAACAACCCTATAAGGAAAGCCCATAAAAGTAAAGATCCTTCCAGACTTCCCCACCAGGCTGAAAAAAGATAAGCTGGTGGTTGGGATTTTGAAGAAACAGTTGCAACATATCGGACTGAAAAATCATGATTGAAAAGAGCATATTCCAAGCCAAAGACTGCGAGAATGGAACCAAGAAAAGAAATCGAAAAAGCACGTTTCGCTATTGTTCCCCATTGAATATTAAGTTTTAAACTACATATTGAAAACAACAATGATAAAAAAGAAAAAGAAAAAAGAATCCATAATCCAAACCTTCCCAAAAAAACTGGTAAAGATGGATTCATTCAATCGTTCCTGAAGGAATCCCCGAACCAAACTTTTCTTTCATTTCAGACTTGTCAAGATGCTCTTTTGAATACTCCTCACCGTGTTTAACAAAAATCGCATCTGCAAAAAAAACCCAATCGATATCATTATCGAAAACACCCTCCACAACGGCACCCTGCCCTTCTGCAAACATATCTGGGAGAATTCCAGTATACCAAACTTCAACAAGACCATTCTCATCGTCTTTGAGTGTAAAAAGAATACCTTCTTCACTAGTTTCTATTGATCCCGGAGATACAAAACCTCCAATCCTTATTCGTTCTTGAGGCTCAATCTCTCCAGCCTTTATCTCCGTATTAACTTCAATAGGAAAATAAAAAAATAGAGAAGCTTCCTTTAGTCCAGAAAAAACTAACCAAACTATGGCAATAAAAGCTAAAGATAATGAATAGATTGTCCTTTTCAAGGCAGTGGGTTACCTCTTTGCCTGATCCAAAATGACAAACATACAGCAGCAACAACAAAGTATGTTGCGTAAATGACTAATGCATAGTTATCCATTTTTAGAACCCGACAACCTTAATTTAACACATGAAAATGCCCACCAAAGAACAACCCCAAAACACGTCAGCAAAATAACAAACATATCAGAATCAATCTTCGGTGGCCCCTCTTGCCTAAATATTGTAGACCCTTGGTGCAGGGTCCTCCAGTAATTTACAGAAAGATGGACAATCGGCACATTCAAAGCAGCTATAACAGCAATTATGCTTCCTGTCTTTTTTCCCTCATAGCTTGAACCATACATATCCCTAACGATGAGATAGGCACAAAGAAGCAAGAATAATATCAACATAGTTGTTAATCTTGCATCCCAGACCCACCATGTTCCCCAAGTGATCTTTCCCCAAACGCTCCCAGTCATAAGTGTTAAAAATGCTGAAACAGCAGCAACCTCAATTATGGCCCTTGAAGTTCTTTCCCAATCATTTTCCTTTTTCCATAAATAAATCCCCGCAGCCAATGCTCCAAGTACTGTCATTAAAAAAGAAGTCCAAGCAAATGGAACATGCATATACATCATGTAAACCCTGGTTCCCATATTTTGCGCTGCATCAGGTGGAGACCAATAGAGAATTCCGAAATCAACCAATATCAAAGTAATGAACCAGGCTGGGAGAATCCATTTTTTAGATTGATTTTTCATGATTCCAAAGACTGTTCTCCAAGGCCAAAAACTAACAAAAACTGGACAAAAGAATATACAAACAAAATATAAAACCAAGTTCCTATCAAAAAGCCATTTACCAATATGTCTTTTGTAATATTGATGGAAGCCATCAATATAGGAACGGCCAAAGGATACAAAAACAATGGGAGCAAGATATTTCTAAAATTCAAACCCAAAGACAAAGCCCCAAATAGAGCACCCAAGAAACCAAATCCGATTGAGCTAAAAAGAATCACGATCAGCAAAAAGAAAAATTGTTTTAAATCCAAAGTGTAATCAAAAAAGAAAAAAGTCATAAGCAAAGTTGAGACAGTAATTGTGAAACAAACAAAAGCACCCCACAAACTTTTTCCCAAAACTATACCCCCACGATCCAAAGGGGAAGACTTTAATAAATCCATCAAGCCTTCACTTTCCTCATCATCCCATATTTTAAGAATTCCTATACTGCTTGACAATATGGAAGTAACCCAAATTAAACCTGGGAGAAAATTGTTTATATCATCTGCAGATGGCTCATAAGCAAGCTCAAAAACCACTATAAAAATAATCGACAAAAGAAGTAGTCCAAAAAATCTCCCAATTTTCCTACGAAGAGAAAGGAGACTTTCTGAAAAAATAATATTAGTAGTTTTTAACAAATTCATTTTATTTTTTTAACCACTGAGGAGCTTGCCATCTCATAAACAGAATCAAAACCCTCAATATCATTGAAAAGGTTAGAGATTATAAAGATTGCTTTTTTTTCTTTTTTTATCTTTTCTAAATACCCTTTTAAAATCTCTTTTCCAACATCATCCAACCCTTTAAATGGCTCATCAAAAAGATAAAGCTCACTATTTCGAATCATTGAAATTGCTAAAGCAAATCTCTTCTTCATTCCTGTTGAATAATTCTTCGTAGCAACATTTCTACTTTCCCAAAGATCAACACTTTTTAAAATTGAATCCCTAGAAAAATTCTTTCCTGAAGAAAATACCTTTTGAAAAAAAGTTAAGTTTTCATAAGCAGATAAATGCTCATAAAAACCATCATTTGGCCCCATGTAATTAACAAGGCTCCTAATTTTGTTCTGGGTTGGAATTCCTCCCATGGTTTCAATTTTTCCTTTTTGAGCCTTTATAACACCTGCAATAAGTCTGAAAAATGTTGTCTTGCCAATCCCATTTCTTCCTTTCAAAAGCGCTGTTTCTCCACTGGGAAAAGAAAAATTTAAATCTTCAATAACATAACTATCATTAAACTTTTTATAAACTGAATCAAGACTGATTGCTGTCTTACTCATCAGTGTTTATCTGATCTAAAAAAGATCTTGCTTC
>CAZFBE010000033.1:0-8524 GCA_964517115.1 uncultured bacterium | reverse complement strand
AAAGTCATCAAGATGTTAATTCATGCAACTCTTTATCAGTTAATATTTTTTTAGACTTTTTTGCTGCTTCAAAAATTTTGTTGATTGTTGTTTCATCATTTTTGCAGTTGTTTTCTTTAAGCCAATAAACAATATTTGACTTCCCGCTCATTGGTCCAATTTCAATTTTTTGTTTTAGCCCAAACTTCCCTGCAGGGACACCGCTGTAAACCCTATCTGCCAACCAGTCATCACCCTTTTTCAAAGCTTTGATAACTGCTGCAGCATGAACTCCTGTCCCAGTTCTGAATGCATCCTCTCCGACAACTGGATAGCCTTTGGGTATAGGAACCCCTGTTGCCTTGCTTACAAATTTCACATAATCAGACAATTTTGACAAATCTCTATCAATCCATCCTAAAAGTTTGAAATTCACTAAAAGTTGATCTATGGGAGTGTTTCCAACCCTTTCTCCAATTCCCAAGGCCGTTCCATGCACCCTGTCAGCTCCTGCTTCAATGGCGGCAATTGTATTTGGAATATCCAAACCTCTGTCTCGATGCCCATGCCAATCTACCTGTATGTTTTTTTCAATGCTATCTACAAAATCTCTTATAAAACTTACTAAAGATTTCACTCCCTGGGGTGTTGAATGTCCTACAGTATCACAAATGGTTACTCTTTTTGCCCCATAGTTTATTGCTGTGCCATAAAGTTTTTTTAAATCTTCAGGGTTTGCTCGAGTTGTGTCTTCAGTTACATACATAACATCCAAGCCATTTTTTATTGCAAAAGAAACTGATTCTTCAGTATCTTTAAGCATTTTTTCCATCGTCCACCCTTCGGCATATTGTCTTATCGGAGATGATCCAATAAAAGTGCTAACCTCCATTTTTAGACCACTTTTTTGCTGTATCCTTACTACAGGTTCGATATCTACCTGTAGTGTTCTCGCTGCACAATTGGGATAAATTTTCAAATTTTGATCTGATATTTCTTTTGCTAAGCTCAATGAAGATCTCTCTACATGTTTGCCTGCTCCGGGAAGGCCAATATTTGCAGATTCAATTCCTAGGTCACTAATGAAGTGAATTATTTTTATTTTTTCTTCAAGGGTTGGAGTTTTTACTGAAGGGCTTTGAAGCCCATCCCTTAATGTTTCATCATCGAGTTGAGGCGGATTTTTTGGAAAAAATAAAGCATCTTTTTTATTCCAGTCAAAAATAAGATTATTTTCTTTTTTCAAAATTATGTCAAACCTTGCTCTTTAATCCAATTGATAAGTCCGCCAGATTTTATTATTTCTTCAATAAATTTTGGAAAAGGCTCAGCTTGAAACGTTTTGTTTTTTGTGATATTTACAATCTCTCCAGTTCTTAGGTTTGCTTTTATTTCATCTTGATGATCTGTAATTTCTACCATCTCCTTGCAAACCAATATTGGCAATCCGATATTGATTGCATTTCTGTAAAAAATTCGAGCAAAAGAATTTGCTATAACTAAAGAAACTCCTGACCATTTGATGCAAAGTGGAGCAACCTCCCTTGAAGACCCACATCCAAAATTATCACCAGCAACGATTATGTCACCATCTTTGACTTGCTTTGCAAAAGATCCATCAGTCCATTCTGGATGACCTTCCATGCAATGAGGCGTTAAATCTTCTTTCTGATAGCTTGAGCAATATCTTGCAGGAATAATTATGTCTGTGTCTATATTGTGTTCAAATCGAAATACGTTTCCTTTTACTTTCATAAGACAATTATAAATTTAGTGACTGAAATGTCTCCTCCCAGTTAGTGCTAAAGATATGTTATTCTCAATAGAGGCTTGTATAACCTCTTCATCTTTTATTGAACCTCCAGGCTGAATGATTGCTTTTATCCCATGGCTTGAAGCCAGGTCTATCGAGTCTCTGAATGGGAAGAATGCATCTGAAGACATGACGCAACCTTTCGATTTTTCTTTCGATATTGAAAGTGCAATTTCCAATGCTCCAACTCTGCTTGTACTTCCAGCACCACCTCCAACCATGATTCCATCTTTTACCAAGCATATGGCATTTGATTTCATTTCTTTGACAATCAAGTTTGCTAAATAAAGGTCATCAGTAACTTCTTTTGTTGCTTCTGGGCCATGCCAAGACCAATCTTTTGGCGATGTGGACTCTGTATCATTGTGCTGGCAGAGGGTTATGCCTGATAATGTTTTTATTGACCATTTTTCCTCTTTTAGGAAAGGTATTGTCAGGATCCTTAGGTTTTTCTTTTTTTCCAAAACCCTAAGTGCTTCTTTCTCGATTTCAGGAGCAACTATCACTTCTACAAAAAAATTAGATAAATATTCAGCTGTTTCTTTGTCTAGTTTTGGCTTCACGGCTATAACAGATCCAAAAGCTGCTCGGGGGTCTCCATTCCAAGCATCTTCCATTGATTTTCTTAAGTTTTTATTTAATGCAACTCCTGTTGGATTTGTATGCTTCACAACGACCGAACCATCGGAAGGAAGAGATTTACAGATCCTTAAAGCCGCATCCATATCTAAATAATTGTTATAAGAAAGATCTTTTCCCTGGTGCTGAATTTGTTCTTTTTGAAGTTTTTCTGTGAGGAAAACCACTGCTTCTTGATGGGGGTTTTCTCCATAACGCAATTCTTTCTTTTCTCCAGAAAAAATAAAATCCATTTCATCTTCATCGTTCATCCATTTTGAAATGGAGACATCTAATTTTGCTGTTTTTGTAAAAGCTTTTGCGGCATATCTTTTTCTCATTTCAGGATTGAAATTTTTATCTAGATTTTCTATCACCTCTTGATAATCCTCCGGGTCTGTTACAACAAGGCAGTTTTTATGATTTTTTGCAGCAGCTCTGACCATGCTTGGCCCACCAATGTCTATAGATTCAATTGCTTCTGAGAAACTTTTGTTTTTTCCTTCATCAAAATTGTAAAAATTAACTACAACCAGCTCAATTTTATTGATTTCATTTTCTCGCATTTGAGATAAATGGGATTCATTAGAGTGGTCACCCAAAATACCACCGAAAACTTTTGGATGCAGCGTCTTTACTCTTCCATCAAGGATTTCAGGGAATCCTGTAAGGTCAGAAACTGAATAAACTTTTATACCGTGTTCTTCCAGGTATTTTTTTGTTCCTCCACTAGAAAAAATAGTAAATTCATTTTTCAATAATTCCTTCCCAAGATTTTCTAAATTCTTTTTATTTGTTACTGAAAGTATTGCATGTCTTTTCATTTTTGATTATTTCCTTATTCTATGAAGGGCCATTTCCGCTTTTAGGTATTTTGGAGGGACCTTCATTTGTCTTTGGAGTATTTGGTAATTGTAAGCTTGGGGCCTCCCTTCGAAAAATTTACCTCCCTTCGAATATCCGTGTCTGACAACAGCATTCAAAAGGTCAAGCCATATTGTAGATGCTCTCCTCATTGGGAGAACTGCTGAAAGTTCAAATCTGACCAGTTTGTCTTCGGTATATTTGTTGATTTCGTCATCAAAAGCAGCAGTAAAAAAACCGCAAAGGGATTCGTTTTCTTCAGAAACAAAACAAAACCCCCTTTTTCCTTCTAAAGCATTTTTTACCCAATTCTCATGCATTTTTTCAGCAAAATCTTGGGAAAAGTCTGGATCTTTGTGAAACCTGGAGTTCCTAAAGATTTTTTTTGAAATTTTTATGATTTTTTCAAAATCTTTTTTTTCAGCAATTCTGACATTTGTTTTGCTCTTTATTCCGTATATGTCGTGAATAATTCCTTCGTCGTATGTAAAGATACTTCTCAAGACTATGTCAGCATAGTTAAAGCCAACATTTTCGAGGGCCCTTATGCTTATAAGATCTTTTGCATCTATTCTTGTTTGGAGAAATGAAAAATCATTTTTATCAGCCCAGCTCACAGCTTTTTTTGCCATTTCTCTTGATTTCTCTAGAGATTTTTTCATCGAGTAGAAAAAATTAATATTTCCAGACTTCTTTCCAAAAGCCCTTGAATCAAATTCAGAATAGTTAATTGTGCATATTGAATTTTCCGACAAAAGAAGACAATCTTCTTCATTCTCTATTGCTTGACTCCATTTGTCAATCAAATGATTTTTGTGGACTGCAGAAGGGTAATCTTTTATGAATCTGTAAGGGGAGGGGAGGAACCTTTTGGCAAATTCTTCCATCTTCGGAAAATCACTTATTTTTGTTATCTCTTTTAACATCCGTAGTCTTTAACCCATTTTTCTTCAATTATGTCATTGTAGAGATTAATGCAGGATTTTGCTGCTCTTTCGGCAGTCCATGTCGAGGTGTTTCTTTTGTGTCCATTTGTACCCATTTCTCTTCGTAATTTCTGATTTCCTAAAAGTTTAATTATTGCCTCTGACAGCTCTTTTTGATTTTCTTTCTCAATCAATATTCCCTCTTTGCCATCTTTTACCATGTCTTCAATTGAGCCAACTTTTGTCGAGATGATTGGCAGTTTCATGCTTTGTGCTTCAAGTATAGTAAATGGAAAAAGGTCAAATTTTGAGGGGTGAACTAAAATATCCATTGCATCATAAAAGTCATTAACGTTCTCTCTCAAACCAGCAAACTTTATAGATTTTTTTAGATTCATGCTTTGAACAATGTTTTTCAGTTTGATTAGATAAGGATCTTTTTCCCCATATACAGAACCCCCAACAATGATTAGTTTTGATTCTGGAAATTTATTGTTTACATCTTTCCAAGACTTTATTAGCATTTCATGGCCCTTTACAGGGTCAAGCCTGCTTACGGCACCCACAATTTTTGTTTTTTTTGAAAATTTAAATTCTTTTTTTACCAAATTGCCATCAGAAAGTTCTTTTTTGAACTGCCTTGCAACAACATCAACATTCCTCATTATTGACATTTTTGAAAAGACATTTCCAAGAGAAAAGGCAAATCTTTTTGCCTCTTCAGAATTCACAACAAGACGATCTATGAAAAGAGAACTTATTCCAAAAGCAAATTTTTTATGAATTGGAATTATTGGCTCTGTTGATGTGAAAAATTTAACTACCAATGCTCTAGGTTTTGCAGATATCAAGGTCATCAATTCTGCATACCAAGGACTATGAAAAATAGTCAGAGCACAGTTGAATTTTTTATTTTTTTCAAATATTTTTTTTATTTTTTTATAAGCATTTATGTTAGTTCTTAAGTAGTGGGGCAAGCTTTTATACCATCCATGTATTTTTGCCTGCTGTATTGGTCCCGCCATCCATACTTCATGAACTTTCAAACCTTCTTTTGATGCTTCTTTTGACAGTTTGCTTCTTTCAACTCCTGGCCACCAGTAAATTAAGATTAATTCAGCATCTTCTAAGTATTTTTTTGATTCTTTGACAAGTTTGATTATTGTTTTTCTCAAGACTGGTGTTAAGTAATACCCAACTAAAAAAAAACCTTTGAAATTTTTAAATAATTTTTTAGAGGATTTCACTTGCTATTTCTCTTATCTTTTCCGTAATGTAATTTATTTCATCATCTTTTAGATTTCCATGTGAAGGAAGGGTTACCGTACTGTTTCCGATCTTTTCTGCATGTGGAAAATCCCCATCAGCATAATCGAATTTATTTCTATAGTATGTCATTAAATGAATTGGCCTGTAGTTGACAGAGATTCCGATTTGTGCTTCTTCAAGCCTCCTTAGGAAAAGATCTCTTTCTTTTGGAATCCTTATGGTGAAAAGGTAGGGAGAATCTCCTTTTGAATATTGAGGATGTATTTTTATTCCAAATCTTTCTATTCCCTCTAATTTTTCTCTATATTTTGAATCCACAACAATTCTTTTTTCTAGATTTTCATTTACCCATTTTTCCTCGACTTGATCTAAAAGCAAAGATGCAGATATGTCATCTAGATTACATTTCATTCCAAGATTAGGCATGTCGTAATGAGAATAAAAATTATCACCTCTTGAAGCTGGTGCTTTGTCCATGCCGTGAAGGATGATCTTCTTAGCCTTTTCATAAACGGACTTGTCGTTTGTTGTTAAGCAGCCTCCTTCTCCACATGTGATTGCTTTTGTTGCATAAAAAGAAAGAGCTGAGGCAGATGAGATTGATCCCGGGGATTTTCCATCCATCTGGGCTTCAAATGCGTGTGCAGAGTCTTCAATAATTTTTATATTTCTCTTTTCGGAGATTTCTTTTAAACGTTTTATGTTTACCATTTGTCCATAGAGGTGTACTGGAATTATTGCTTTTGTTTTTTCTGTAATCGCTTTATCCAAAAGGTTCAAATCCATTAATCCGGTTTTTGGATCTACATCAATAAATTTAGGGATTCCACCAGAGAGAATGATTGCATTTGAAGTTGCTATAAAAGACATTGGAGTTGTTATTACTTCATCTCCCGGCTTTAACCCAATGCTCATTAAAGAAACCTGCAGTGCAGTGGTGCAAGATGAAGTCAATAGCGAATATTTATTTTTTAAAAGTTGAGAGATTTTTTTTTCAATTATTTTTGAAATTGGCCCTGAAGTAATATGGTTATTTTGTATCGTTTCTTTAACTTTTTCGAAATTGATTTTTTCTAAAGAGTGCTTCCAAAAAGGAATTTTTGAATTCATAATCCTAGAATCTATCATAATTTGAATAAAGGAATTAAAAAAGTAAAAGTTTTTTTTGAACCTGGGAATTTGATAAGGATTGTGAGCTCTGACCTTGTTTCTAAAGAGGATAAGTTAGCAATTGAAAGATTTTCCAGAAAGGGGATGGTAGATCAAGATTCTTTTTGGGATTTTAGGGATTCTTTATCAAAAATGAACATATCCCTTACCGTTGACAGTAAAAGTAAAAAAGTTTTTGAGGATTTTAAAAAACAGAAATCTGTAATTCTAGACATGTCTAAATCTGGAAGTATGGTTTTAAGGTATGTTGGAAACGAGCGAAGAATTAGTTCTTTGGTAAGAAAGATATCCCCAAAAGGTTGGATACTGGAGCCTTTGAATCTAAATTCTTTTCTATTGGATTTAAGAAGCCTTGGTGGGGCTATGGTTTACACAGAACGTGGACAAGATGCTCTCAAGAGATTCAAAGAAAAGAATTCAATAGAGGTATATGGATTTAATAATGAAATTTTGCTTAAATACAGCGCTAAAATTTTATCTAAACATGTATTGGTTTTGTCAGATTATGTAAAAAATAAAATCCTCATTGATCCTGTCCTCCTGGATGCTTTGGTTTATGCGTTGAGAGATTCTGGATGCTGGGTTGATGTTCAAGAAGATGCAAAAAAAATAAACAAAATTTCTTCTTTAAACAGTGTCTCTTTCGCTCCTTCAGCCAAGTTCTTTAATCAAATTGAGGTTTTTCCAAAGGCTGAGTCCATGTCTCAAAAAATAAATAAAATTTGTTCTCCTTTTCTAGATAAATGGTCAACATTGAAATCTCCGAAATCCTTAAGCACTCTTGCCGAGAAACTTGATGATTTGAAAATTAAGTTTAATATCCATCCGCTTGCTAGGAGGATTTCTTTGTTAGATCTTGAAATAAGTGGTAATTTTGATCAAGATATTCTCAGATTGCCTCTTATTGAGTATCAAAAAGAAGGAGCTTTGTTCTTGGCCAAAAAAGAAAAGGCTTTACTCGGTGATGAGATGGGGCTGGGCAAAACTGTTCAGGCTATTGCAGCTATAGAAATCTTGAAATCAAAAAACGAGGATTTGAAAGTTTTAATCGTTGTCCCGGCCAGCTTGAGGACCCAATGGAAAGAGGAATTTAGAAAGTTCACGGGAAGAGAGGTTGATGTTGTAAGAGGAACTCCTAAAGCCAGGAAGGGGGTTTGGGATTCTGAAAATAATATAAAAATAGTCAATTATGAAATCCTTATGAAAGATAAGGAGGCTAAGGTTTATTGTGAAGACTGCCTGCTTGTCTTGGATGAGTGTCAAAGGATAAAGAACTGGAAAACAAAAACCAACCAACTTGTAAGGTCTTATAACTTTAGGTATTGTTTTGCTTTGTCCGGGACGCCTTTAGAGAATTCAATTGAAGATCTGTACACAGTCATGAGGGCTGTTCAGCCAAATGCTCTTGGAAGGTCTCCTTTTCCTTTCAGGAAGAAGTATTTGGTCTTAGATAGGTTTGGGTCAGTGTTGAAGGTTAAAAATATTGATGAGATAAGAAGGAAGATAAGTGGGGTTTTTCTGAGGAGGAGAAAAGACCAGGTCATGGAATCTCTCCCAGATTTGCTGGAAAGTGTTCGTTATGTTAAGTTGTCGGCTTCACAAAAGAAAATATACGAAAAGATTTTTAAAAAAGTTTACCGATCTTGGAAAGATGATGATGATTCTGAAAAAAAATATTCAGGAATACTGGAGGGGGTTTTAAGGATGAGGGAGGCATGTGCATCTCCCGAACTGCTTAAAGAGGATGGTGATAGTTCTAAATTGAATGAATTGATGGACATTATTGAAAGCGGAAATGTCGTATCGGGGAAAAAGATGATTGTTTTTACGCAATGGGTGAGGATGGGGAAGATAATTTGTAGTTTTTTGAAGGAAAAAAACATAA
>CAZFBE010000032.1:5005-8904 GCA_964517115.1 uncultured bacterium | reverse complement strand
ATTCTTTTTCGTGCTCAAAAATCATGTTCCAGCAAAATCCAGTGCTTTTCATATCCTGTTTTTTTGCCCAATAACGTGAACAAGTTAGCTGGTTCAAAAATCCATCCTTGATAAAAACCCTCTTCTTTAAAGGGTGTCCCTCATGGTCGAAAGAAGGGGTTCTCAAATCCGGATGGCTTGGATCCATTGAAATATTTATGCCTGCAGAACAGATCCTTCCATCATCTTTTCTTTTGAAACCATTTTCAGAAAAAGCACTTCGCCCTTCATCAGCAGATCTCAAATCATTCTGTGCCAAAAGCCATGCAAGCAAAGACCCCACAGCTTCAGGAAGAAGCAAAACTCTGAATTTCTGAGGTTTCTTTTCATCTGCTTTTCCTGTACAGATGCTTGAGAAAAGAGTTTCAAAAACCTTTCTAGGTGAAAGGCTTGGAAGATTCCAGCATGACTCAGAAGCAACCCTGAAAGTTCCTCCTCCTGGATTCGTAAGCGTTCCACTAAAGCCACCCTTGCTTTCTTTGTAGAAAATATCTAAACCTTCTGAATTCATGATAATTTCAGAATTCCAACCTGAAGAAACCGTTCCAGCAAGTTTCATTTTCTTTTTTTCTGCTTCTAGTGCTGTAGGGGAGATTATTGATACTCTTTCTTCGGCACTCATGTATGCAGTATCTGCGTCAAAATTATGCTTAATGGAATTTCCTGAGTTCGAAAGAGGGGGCATCGTTTCCTTATTTTCAGGACTGACGCTTGATATAAATTCTGCATTACTTATGCACTTTTTTATACCTTCTGGAGAAAAATCTGTTGTTGTTGAATATCCAGTCTTTTTACCTCTCCATGATGTAACTGTTAAAGTTCTATAATCTCTTGAGAGGTTTTGAGTAACGCTATTGTTAGCAATTCTTGTCAAGTTGAATAAAGAAGAACCGACATTGAAGGAAAGAAAATCTGAATTCGATAAATCAAGATATTCTTTTAATTCTTGCCTATTATCAATTGGTTTGCTCAATTTGCATCTCCAACATCTATATTCCTGAATACACTCCAAGAGGCTCCGTGTGTCTGTTGTCCTTGTTGACTTGGCTGTCCTTTTCCACAATTCCTAACACCTTGAGGCTCCCAATACTCTTTTGAAGATACGCCATCACAAGAATTCCAAAAATCTGTAGTTATGCCCCTGTAGGTAATGTCAGAAAACATCCCACAAACTTTTCCATCCTTTATCTCCCAAAAGGCATCACCGCCAAATTGGAAATTGTACCTTTGCTGGTCAATGCTCCAAGACCCCCTGCCCTGTATCAAGACTCCCCTTTTTACATCTTGAATCAAATCTTCTTTTGAAGGGGCGCTTTCTCCTGATGAAGGTTTTAACCAAACATTTGGAATTCTTAAAATAGGGATATTTGACCAAGAGTCTACATGAGAGCAACCTTTCCCAAGGCCATTTGAATTTTCTAAATAGCACGAATCCCTAGTACTTGCAAAACCCCTAAAAATGCCTTCTTCAATAATTGGAAATTCACTTGTTTTAACTCCATCATCATCCCAGCCAATAGTTGCTTGTCCATTTGGAAGAGTCCTGTCTCCTTGGATGTTAACCCATTCTGAACCATATTTAAGATTATCTATATCAGAAACCTTAAGAAAAGAAGTTCCTGCAAAATCAGCTTCCCAGCCACATGCTCTATCGAGCTCAGTAGCATGCCCAATTGTCTCATGAATTGTTAATGCTAGATGTGCAGGATCAAGAACTAAATCAAATTTTCCTTGGGGCCCAAAAGGAGCCTTTGCTCTCTCAACAGATTCTGAACCAATACGAGCTGCATTTCCAGCCAAATCAGCATCTCTAATATTTTCAAAACCACAAGTCAAAGGAGCAACTTGATAATTCCTTGTCCTAACATTGCCATCATCTGACTTGCCCCAAGCCATCAAGTCAGGAGAAGTCCTTACAACTCTTTGAGTTATATCTGACCCTTCTGAAGACAAAAACCACTTCAGCTCTTCCCCCGAAAAGATAGATGCAGTAGCCCTGAAACAACCTTCCTGCTTTAAAGCAATTCCTGTTGATTCAAGAAGAATATCCATTTTCTCCTCTCTTGAAACCTTGAAAGGGTCTTCCTTCACTCCAGACGACCAAGTTCCCACTTGTGCTTCCTGGCTTTCCCAATGCACATTTTCAACTCTCAATTGTGAAGATGCTTTTGCAATATCTATAGCTATATTCAATGTATTTAAGAGGTTTTTTTTGTCAAGAATAGCAGTACTTGAAAAACCCCACCCTCCATTGAGCAACACCCTTATACCAACCCCAAAGCTCTCATCGTAGTCAACCGCCTCAACAAGATTATCTCGAACATTAATTGTCTCAGATCTATAAAAACCATACCTCAAATCCGAATAATCAACACCAAGCTTTTTTGATTCTTCAATAACATCCCTTAGAAGTAAGTCAAGATTTTGTTTGTTGGGAAATAAAAAACTCATACCAGGAAATATTATTCTATTTCTTCATCCACAGGATTCCAAAGTTTACCCATGAGAAGATAAATTTCGAGGTCATGAACTTTCAGTTCGCCACGAACAAAGGGGTAAAAATCATTCACGCCAAAATACGCTTCACTTGATTCTGCAAAATATTCTTGATTATTGTTCAAGCCATAATGCCTTCTCTCATTACCATCCCAATGAAGAACTTTTTCATAAGATCCTGAAGCTAAAGCATTTTCGTAAGCCTCATTTATCTCTTTGTTACCATAACCTAAAAACTGATGATGGTAAGCATGAGCCAACTCATGCAAAATCATAAAAGGCTGCTGTTTTGTCCACTCTAAAAAAGTTTCAGGACTGCCTATTTGAATAGATTCTGCTTTATCAGGATTGAAATCATTTTCGACAAGCCATAGTCTAGAAGGGTGATAGCAAGCTCCAGGACATCCCGAATCACCATTATCAACCCATATAGGGGTTTCTTTTATTTTTTCATAAGAAGTTTCAGGAAGCATTCTCTTAACGTCAAAAAGCTTAACTCTCAACAAGTCTATTACGTCTTGTTTTTTTGGGTGCTTTTCTAGGTCAGGATGAAGATATATCTTTCGACCTTCAATCTCTAAAATTGAATATTCGCCAGTCTTGATAAATGAACCTTCGTTGACCACGTCGGAAAAAAGAAAAGAAATTAAATATATGATTAAAAAAAATGGCTTAAATGTCATAAGGAAATCATAATTTGATTTTTTAAATATGAACCTAACAAGAAGAAATTTTATCAAATCAGGATTATTAGTTTCTGCTGGTATTTTAGGTTTAAAACAATTCATTAACTTAAAAATCCAAAAATCTTTTTTTTATGGAGTCTTGAAAAAAGACAAGAATGGTCTCTTGGACCTTCCTGAAGGATTTTCTTACAAGATAATTTCAGAAGCTGGCAACATGATGAATGATGGATTTTTTATTCCAGGAGCAATGGACGGAATGGGATCTTTTTATGGAGGTGATGGAATTAGTATCCTTATAAGGAACCATGAAAACCTTCCTTCTGATTTTTCAAGAAGCCCCTTTGGTCAAGACAATTCCCTTTATTCGAAAATAGATCAAAAAAAACTTTATGACGAAGGTATTCCTGGAATGCCTTGTACCGGCGGAACAACAACAATTATCTATGATACAAAAAACCAAAAAGTTATTCAGGAATCAATGAGCCTTATAGGAACCTTGAGAAATTGTGCTGGAGGCTCAACGCCATGGGGAACATGGATAACATGCGAAGAAGTCTCTGTTAAAAAAGGCTACACCCTTCATGACCAAGATTCTGATGGTATCAAAAAGAACCATGGGTACAATTTTGAGATTCCAGCCTCTAAAGAGATAAAAATAACTACACCAAAACCCTTGAA
>CAZFBE010000032.1:0-4905 GCA_964517115.1 uncultured bacterium | reverse complement strand
AAAATGAGATTTGAAATGCATGAAAAAGGAGCTGCAATATTTGCAAGATCAGAAGGAATGTGGTATGGAAATGATGAAATTTATTTCGCTTGCACAGAAGGAGGCCCAAAAAAACTTGGACAAATTTTCAGATACAAACCAGGCAAATATGAAGGTTCTGAAAAAGAACAACCTGGAAAGTTGGAATTATTTATCGAATCTACCGACAAGGAGATGCTCCAACATGCAGACAATATAACAATATCTCCAAAAGGACACCTGATATGTTGTGAAGATGCAGGCGAAAATTCTTCAATAGTAGGAATAACTCAAGAAGGTGAGATTTACAAAATTGCAGACCTAAATGAAAATACTGAACTTGCTGGAAGTTGCTTTTCGGCTGATGGAACAACACTTTTCGTCAACGCACAATGGACAGGAAAAACATTTGCCATAACTGGCCCCTGGTAAATAGACACCAGCGCTCCTCGGGAGGGATTTGAACCCCCGACCTAATGGTTAACAGCCATCCGCTCTACCACTGAGCTACCGAGGAACGCGGACTAGATTCTATTATCATTTATAGTCAAATGTCATATCTTTTCGATCATATTTTCTTCTAGGGGTTCTCCCTTTCAACAATATGTTTTCCATTAAAATGACAATATCAGAATGAACTTCTAACAAATCATTACTTTCAGAAAAATCATTTTCCAAATCATAAAGTTCAGCTGTTCCATCTCTATGTTTTATGTATTTCCAATTACCCATTCTTACAGCTTGTTTAAGGTTCCCTTCTCCTCCATATTCCCAATAAAGATACTCATGCTCTGGAGTATCTTTTCCAAATAAAGCTGGATACATGGAAAAACCGTCTATAGCAGAAGGCCAGGAAGTATCTGCAATATCTGCAAGAGTTGGCAAGACATCCCAGAAAGCCCAAATATGATCACTTTCAGAATTCTCTTCAATCATCCCTGGCCACCTTACAACCAAAGGCACCCTAACCCCTCCTTCATAAAGATCCTGTTTCCCCCCTCTTAAACCTCCATTTCCATCAAAAAATTCCAAATCCGGACCATCAAAACCCTGCCCCCCATTGTCGCTTGTGAAAAAAACAATTGTGTTATCGTCTATGTTCAAATCCTTTAGAAGATCCATTATTCTTCCAACATCTTTATCCATCCTTGAAACCATTCCAGCAAATGCTGCCCTTGGATGAGGTTGACTCGCATAATGATGCCCTACATAAGGATTTGGTTCATCCCATTTTCCCAAATAATTATTCAAAGAATCTTCAGGGACTAAAAGTTCTGTATGTGGAATAGTGTATCCAACATATAGAAAAAAGGGATTTTCTGAATTTCTTTCAATAAAATCAAGAGCCTTACCTGTAATTAAATCATGTGTGTATTGGGCCCTGTTGCCATCCTCGTTTCCCTTTAAAAAAAACTTCTCCCCATTATCCCAAAGATACTCGTGATAATAAAAATGAGCATGGACTTGATGAAGGTATCCAAAATATTCATCAAAACCCTGCTTGTCAGGAGTTCCCGAGGTGCCAAAATCACCTAAACCCCATTTTCCAAACATGCCCGTAGCATATCCTTCTGGTTTTAAAACCTCAGCTATAGTGACGTCTTCATCAAGCAAAGGGATGCCTCCAGTATTTCCCCTAACAGAAGTATGTCCTGTGTGATATCCGGTCATAAGTGTGCTTCTAGCAGGACCACAAACAGTAGAACCGGAATAAAACTGCGTGAACCTAAGGCCCTCCTCAGCAAGCGTATCTAGATTTGGAGTTTTTATTTTCTTCTGTCCATAAGATCCAAGATGACCAAAACCCAAGTCATCTGCCATGATGAAAACTATGTTTGGTTGAGTATTTTTGTTATTCAAAAAATCTTGGATTGGGTTAAGTAGGTATAAAAAAAGAAAAATCATATTTCTATAATCCTCCCTTTTGGACCACAGTTCAAAATTCTCGTTTCCCCTAAAACTGATTCTTGTTCCCAACACTCATGAATATGCCCACAAAAAACCCAGAGAGGTTTTTTTTCTTTTACGCAGTCAAGAACTGCCTTGCTTCCAAAATGATTTCCATCAACACCATCCACATGCCCTTTTGGGGGGCTGTGTACAATCAATATTGAATTCATCTCACACCCTTCAAGCATTCTAGATGCTTCACTTTCACCAAGATCAAAGGACCAGTCCCAAGGAGTTTTTGGTACACCTGCACCCAGTCCCCAAAAATCAAAACCTTTTAAGTTTATGCCACTACCATGCAAAACTTTAATGTTTGGAAAACACCCTGAAGCATCATTCAGATCTTCTGTAGTTTCGTTATTTCCAGGAACCAAAATAAGAGGTTTTTTAATTCTTGATAAAACATCTATAGTAGCTTGTAAATTTTGATGCATTGCGGAAAAGTCACCTGCACCTAAAACAACATCAGAAAAACTTGACAGTTTAACCAACTCCTCTGCAGCAGAAAGATCTGTGTGCACATCACTAAAAACCAACAACTTCATAAATCTATTTTATCAACGATATGTTTTGCAATCTCAAAAGAGGATGTTGCTGCAGGGCTTGGAGCATTTACAACATTCAACATATTTCCATCATTCACAAAAACAAAGTCATCACAAAGCTTTCCCTCCTTTGTTAGAGCCTGGGCTCTAATTCCAGATGAATGGTATCTGATTGACTCCAAAGGAAGAGATGGACATATGAGCTTCGCTGATTTCCATATTGAATTTCTAGAAGAATTTTTTAACTCTTTCAAGCAGGTATTGAAATTTTTTCTAGAAAAATTCCAAAAACCAGGAAAGGAAAAAATATCTAAAGAATCCTTAAAATCAAAATCAAAATTACCATAACCTTCTTTGTGTAAGGATAAAAATGCATTCGGACCAATCAAAACCTCACCATTTACCGTAGGGGTGAAATGAACACCTAAAAATGGAAACTTCAAATTTGGTACAGGATATAAATTTGCACCAACCTTCAAACCAGTTGTTTTCCAATAAACACCTTTGAAGGGAATTATTCTGATTTTCCTTTTGTGTAAACTCCTTAAAAAACTATCTGCATAAACCCCTGCACAATTAATAACATTTTTTGAAATGTATTTTTTGTTTTTTGTATAAATATAAGAATGATCAATGTCACATTCAACTTTTTCAACACGACAGGAAAAAAAGAAGTCTGCTCCCAACAACTGAGCCCTATCCTTTAAAGACTGCGCTATAGCTGAATAATCGGTTATGCAAACCTCTGGCAAATGAAGAGCTTCTACACAATGTGCCAAGGGTTCAATATCCCTACATTCAACTGTCCCAACAATTCTGTGCTTTAGATTTAAAATTTCTGCTCTCTTTTTTAAAAAATAAAGATTTTCTAACTCATCTTGATTACTTGCAATAACCATTTTGCCAATTTTTTTTAACGGCATCTGATTCTGTTTGCAGTATTTTTTTAACCTAGCACCACCTTTAATACAATATTCTGATTTTATTGATTCTGGATCATAGTAAATACCTGAATGTATTACCCCACTATTTCTTCCAGTTTGATGTTTGGCTAAATGCTCTTCCTTTTCGAAAATTGCCAATCTTACCTTTTTGTCTCTTTCTAAAATCTCGTTAGCAACAGTAAGCCCTAATATTCCCCCTCCAATGATGACAATGTCATGTTCCATTTTTACTATTCTAGATTTACAATCTTAAATAACTGTGAGTAAAACTAATCCGGGTCTAGATGGAATACTTGTAACAGAGACAAGTTTGTCAAGAGTTGATGGCCTTAAGGGAGAGTTAGTTTATTCTGGTTATCAAGTTGGTGATTTAGCAAAAAACAAAACATTCGAAGATGTTGTTTGCCTTCTCTTGAATGGTAGCTTGCCTTCTCCTGAAGAAAGAGAGGCGATGAGAGCCCAGTTGGCTGTATCTAGGGTTCTTCCAAATCAAGTCATTTCAACACTCCATGCTTGTATTGAATCCGATCCAATGGCGGCATTAAGAACCGCTATCAGCATGGTTGGAGCATTGGATCCAGAATCTGAAGATGACTCTGCTGAAGCCAACCACAGAAAAGCTTTAAGGTTGATAGGACAAGTAACAACAGTTGTTGCAGCATTCAATGACATCAGGAATGGGAGAAACGTATCCCCAAATAACCTTGATGATGATACTTCAACCCATTTCATGAGGTCAATCAGAAATGGAGAACCTAATGAAAACATGGTTAGAGTTTTTGATGCTTGCTTGACACTCCATGCAGATCATGGCTTCAATGCGAGTACCTTTACAGCAAGAGCAACAGCATCTTCAATGTCTGACATGCATTCAGCAATAACCTCAGCAATAGGCAGCCTAAAAGGGCCTTGGCATGGAGGAGCGAACACACGTGTAATGGACATGCTCCTTTCAATAGGCGAAGAAGAAAATGTTGAAAGCTTCATCGAAGAATGCTTTGAGAAAAAAGAAAGGATAATGGGTTTTGGCCACAGGGTCTACAAAGTTCTTGACCCCAGGGCAATTGTTTTAAGAGATATGCTTGAAAGCATGAGTGGACAAGGGGCTGATGAGAAATGGCTTCGAATGAGTGACAAGATGAGAAAGATACTCAAAGACAGAAAAGGACTCGAAGCAAATGTTGACTTTTATTCAGCAAGTCTCTATTACTCAATGGGGATAGAGTCTGATCTTTATACTCCTGTTTTTGCCATGGCAAGAATAGCTGGATGGTGCGCTCATGTCTTGGAGCAGAAAAAAGAAAACAGGATCATGAGACCAAAATCTGTTTACACCGGCCCTGAAGGTCTTTCGACTTAGCAAAAAATAATGTCTAATCATTCAGGACTTATTGAATGTGTTCCTAATTTTTCAGAAGGACGCGATGAAAAGAAAATCAATGAAATAA
>CAZFBE010000031.1:0-8974 GCA_964517115.1 uncultured bacterium | reverse complement strand
TCTTTTCTACTATCAAAGTCTCATATTTGCTCATATTAGTGATTCTAGATTCGAAATTAGTATCTAAAATTAATAATATGGCTTCTCATCTCCCAATTCTTAGCATTGCTCAAATGCGGGAATTAGACAAAAGGACAATAGTTGAAGACCTCCCGCTCTTAACGCTTATGGAAAATGCTGGAAGATCAGCCTTTGAATTTTATCTAGAAAGATGGGATGACAGCCCAATGCATTTAATGGTTGGCAAAGGTCATAATGGTGCTGATGGAATCGTGATGGGAAGATGGGCAGCTGCTCATGGCCTAAATGTAACAATCTATGGAAACAAAGATGATCTTGGAGAAGTTGGAGAAATCCAATGGAGGCTTGCTAGAAAAGAAGGTGCAAAATGGTCTAGAAAAACACCTGAAAAACTGGGTGATAAAAATGGAATAATTGTTGACTGCCTTTTGGGAACTGGAGCCAAAGGAGCTCCAAGAAAATCATCTTCACAATGGATATCTGGAGCAAATAAAGCCCAATTCAAAGGAAGAATGGCTTTAGATAGCCCAAGTGGAATCGATATGGATGACGGTTCAAAAAAGGGAGTCGCTTTTAAGGCTGATTTGACTGTTACTTTTGCATACCTCAAACCTGGACTTTTATTAAACCACGGAAGAAAATACTCTGGAGAAGTCTGTATTGCCTATATAGGAATACCAACCAAGCTGGATTTCAAACCGATGGGATATATGCCAAATAGAGAATCAATAAAAGAAATGTTGATTGATTTTCCTGCTGATGGGCATAAAGGAACTGCGGGAAGGCTTGGTATTTGGGCTGGAAGCGATAAGTATCCAGGAGCAGCAAGGCTTGCAATGGAAGGTGCGCTTAGAAGTGGCACGGGCGTAATTCATTGGATAGGTCAATCTAATGACATACCACCAGAAATTATTCAAGAAAAAAAATTGGCGAATGAAATAGCCAAAATAGATGCCTGGGCAATAGGTCCTGGCTTGGGAAGAAGTTCAAAAACAGTCAAAACACTAAAGTCTCAACTAAAAAAAATAACATGTCCGACAGTTGTTGATGCTGATGCCTTAAATGCCTTTTCTGGAAAAGGAGATCCTGAAAAAAGACTTAAAGCTTTAGGTTCAGAAATTGGAGAAAGAGTTTTGACCCCTCATCATGCCGAAGCTGCTAATCTTCTTTGTGGAGATATTAAAAAACTCGAATCAAACAGGATTGAAGCAGCAAAAGAAATTTCAAACATGTCAGGAGCAACAACCTTGTTGAAAGGGTCACCCACACTCATATCAAAGGGAAATAATCCAATTTTTTTCATCGACTCAGGAAATAAAAATTTGGCAACTGGTGGAAGTGGTGATGTTTTGTCTGGACTTATCGGAGGTCTTCTTTCTCAAAAAATAAATCCTTTAGATTCTGCAATAATTGGCTCATGGATACATGGAAGAGCTGGAAGCATCATTGCAGAAAATGGCACACCCAGACAGTCTGTATCAGCGTCAGATATAGCTGAATCAATTAAATCAGCATGGATGGAATTAAATGTATAGAAGGGTTTGGTCAGAAATAGATTTAGATAACCTTAAACACAATTTAAGGATATTAAAAACATATGTAGGCCCTGTAGGTCTTTGGGCTGTAGTAAAGGCTGATGCTTATGGACATGGGTCTGTGGAAATCTCAAAAGCAATACAAAATTCAAACATAAGAGGTTTGTGTGTTGCAAGTCTGGAAGAAGCAATTGAATTAAGAGAAAACAATATAAAAGTTGAAATCCTCGTCTTGGGAGAAACGGTTCCTGAAGGGGTTCCATTGCTTCAACATCACAAAATCACGCAATGCCTTTTTAGGCCAGAGCATTTAGAGGGTTGGGGAAAACAGCTTGACTCGAATCTGCCCGCACCAAATATACATGTCAAAATTGATACTGGAATGCATCGCCTAGGAGTGCCTCCAGCATCTTTAAAAAACCTTGCAAGAGAGTTTCAAAAAGGCCCATTTGAACCAACTGGAATCTTTTCCCACTTTCATGTTGCTGACACTGATTCAAAATCAACAAACTCATCACTCAATAAGTTTAGAAAAGCTTTAAAGGAGTCCCAGTGGATGGAAAAATTTCCTAAATGCGAAAGACACATTGCAAATTCTCCAGCATTATTGCGAGGTCCGGAATACTACATGGATTCCGTTCGGCTTGGATATCTCCTTTATGGATCAAAACCCAACGGAATTAACTTAAAAACATGCCCTCCAGTTTTGCCTGTAATGAGCGTTCATGCAAGGGTTGTTGATAGAAAAACAATAGAAAAAGGTGAGGGTTTTGGATATGGAAACATAAAAAAATTCAATGAACCAAAAAGACTTGCAATTGTTCCAATAGGTTATGCTGACGGATACATGAGAAATTTAACAGGGTCAGCAGAAGTTCTCCTAAGGGGGAAAAGGGCTCCAGTTGTTGGGGCAATATCAATGGACTTTTTATATGTAGATATATCGGAAATTCCTGATGTAGAAATTGGGGATAAAGTAACAATTTTGGGAAAACAAGGAAATGATGAAATAACAATGATGGATTTAGCTTTATGGGGAAAAACAATACCTTATGAAATGCTTTGCTCTTTTGGCAAGAGGCCTCCAAGACAATTTAAAAATACCGAAAGTAAATTGAAAATTTGATAAAACTTTCTACAAGAGACATCAGAGGTCTTGGACACATGTTCGTAATATCTCTCTTATTTTTACCAATAATCAAAACCACCGCACATGTATTGTTTTTGGCTTTATTCGGGATGATCGTTGCAGCCTTATGGCCAAGAATCCCTTTTCTCAATACATTAAACAAAAAATGGCCAGATTGGGGAATAATCTCTTATCCTGCATCTGTTGGATTGTCTATTTTTTTATTTAGATTAACAGCATTAATGTTTGGAATAGATGAAGGTTTGACTCTGGAACTTGCGAGAATAACATGCTTATGTATGGCTATATCAGATCCAATACATGGATTTATCGGAAGAAGGCTTGAAAATAAAAAGAGAAAAAACTATCATGGTGCTTTCATCTCGATACCCATTTTGATACTTGTTGTAAACTTCTGGATACAAAGAACATCTATAAATTGGCACTGGATCAACTTTGAAGACAACTTCTTTTTGTCTTGCTTGCCATTTATTGTTGGTACAACTAGTGAGCTTTGGTGGAGATGGATTGCAGACAATGTTGGAATGATCTTTATGACATGGCTAACGTTCACTATACTGTTCTACTTAATATAATCCTTTCCCGGTTACAAAAAAAATGAATAAAACAGTCTTTAAAGAAACCGTTCTTGAGCTAAAGGGTTTAAGCGTTGGATACGATTCAAAAAAACCACTACTTGAGAATGTAAACCTAGAAATTGAAAAAGGAGAAATAATCGCACTTGTTGGGCCTTCAGGATCTGGAAAAACAACACTCGTAAAAACAATAGCTTCGATAATCCCAGAAATATCTGGAGAGATATGCATACTTGGAGAATGTTGCGCTGACTGCCTCCCATCTGGAAATGTTGGATATATCCCACAAAGACTCGGTCTCGTAAACAATAAAACCGTTATGGAAAATGTTGTTTTTGGAAGTTTTCACACAATGAATTTCGTAGATGTTCTCTTCTCTAACCCTAGCAACAAAATAACTTCAGAAGCAATGTCGATACTTGAATCACTTGAAATAGGCCAAAAAGCAAATGAGCAAGTAAAGTTTCTCTCTGGAGGAGAAAGAAAAAGAGTTGCAGTTGCAAGAACACTTCTTCAAAAACCAAAAATAATATTAGCCGATGAATTTTTAGGTGAACTCGATGATGAAACATCAATTAGTGTCGGTTTTAAAATGTTTAATTATGTAAAAAAAAGTGGTTCAAGCATTGTATTTGTAGACCATAACCCTTCTAGAGCCATGGGTGTTTCTGACAAAATTTTCAAAGTTTGTGAAAAGAAAGTTGTTGAACTTGAGAAAAAAGATCAAGATGTTGAAATTTCAATATGACAACAAGTAAAAAAACTTCGCTTAGCTTTTTGGTAATCATTTTTATCCTGTTTCTATTTTCAAGCAATCTGAATCTTGACATTGGAACGATTGTTGACGGTGGAAAAAACTCAAAAGACTTTATTCAAGAAGCATTACCTTTGGACATGAGTATTTTCAATGCCCAACCTTATCCTGAATGTGAAAAAAAAATCCCATTCTTCTGTAGTGTTGCGTGGTTAGGAATTTCAGAAACATTTCAAATGGCATATATTGCAACAATACTGGGATTTCTACTTGCAATTCCATTTTCAGTTTTTGCATCCTCCAATTTAAATTTTGGGAAACTAAAATTTTTATCAAGATCAATCCTTTCCTTTGTGCGTGTTTTGCCAAGCCTTGTATGGGCAATTTTCTTTGTGGTAGCTGTTGGTTTAGGTCCACTTGCAGGAGTTCTCGCAATGACTCTCTACACTGTTGGATTTCTTGGAAAACTTCAATATGAAACATTTGAAGGAATAAGCAACCACCCTATTGAAAGTGCAAAAGCATTGGGTATGAAAAAATGGCAGATAGTTCGTCATGTTGTTTTTCCCGAATCAGCAAACAGCATGATGTCTCAGCTTTTATTCATGCTTGAATACAACATAAGACATGGTGCAATTATCGGACTTGTTGGAGCTGGAGGAATTGGATATTATCTCAACCTTTACCTCAAACTAGGAATTTATGACCGGGTCTTGTCAATATTGACAGTCATGTTTATTAGCGTGATGCTAATCGACTCAATCAGCACAAGGTTAAGAAAAAAATACTTCAACGAAACAAAAAAGGCTTGAGGTTTGAAATAGTTTTAAAAAAAGTTATCTAGCTTTTTTTTGATAACAATCTGACAATAAGGTTGATTCTTGTTTGATTCATAATAATTCTGATGATAATCTTCAGCCTTATAAAAATCACCTAAAGACTCCACGGTCGTGACAATCGGATTTTTGAAAACCTTCTTTCTGTTAAGGATTTTAATAAATTTTTCCGAAAGGTTTTTTTGCCCTTCGTTTAAATAAAATATTGAAGATCTGTACTGAGTTCCGACATCTGCCCCTTGACGATTCAAAGTTGTTGGATCATGTGCCTCAAAAAAAACTTTTAATAAATCTTGAAATGTTGTGATTCCTGGATCAAAAGATATTTTGCAAACCTCAGCATGACCCGTTGAACCTGAACAAACAGATTTATAGTCAGGATTTTTTGAGAAACCACCACAATAACCGGAAACAACATCCTTAACGCCATCAATCCTCAAGAAAACAGCTTCAACACACCAAAAACAACCCGCACCAAAAACAGCCGTTTCAAGATTATCTTGGTTCAATTTACCAATACCTATCTTTGTTTTTTTTGTAAAAATCAAATGTCAAATTGAGACCCTTGTCAATATCAACAGAAGGACTCCAACCAAGAAGCTTCTTTGATTCTGAATCATCAGAAATAAAGTCACCTACCTCTATTGATTTCCTGTCTTCCGGCCATTCAACATTCACAACCTTGCTTAAGCCAACAACCTTTACTATCTTTTCAGCCATTGCTGCAAAAGAGATTCTTTCAGGAGCTCCAAGATTCAATATTTTTCCATTAATCTTAATTGGGTCAATAGAACAAATTTTTGAAAAAGCATCTGTTATGTCTCCAATCCAAGCATACTCTCTCAACTGCTCTCCTTTGCCATAAATTGTCAAATCCTTTCCATCCATTGCAAGTCTAAAAAACCAATTCAGGATTCCCCATTTTGAATGTTCCATCTGATGTCTTGGCCCATAGGCATTTGTAAACCTGACAGAGCATGCATTTAGGTTGTTTGTTCTTGAAAGAACTAGGGCATACTGCTCTCCTGCTGCCTTATTCACACCATATATATCTGTTGGGTTCAAAGCAGTATCTTTTGTTGCTGGAGGATTTAATACTTTTCCATATTGACCCCTCGTTCCGCCATAAACAAACAAACCATTTGGACAATTCTCTTTCATTGCATAAAGCAATCTCAAAGTCCCTAATGCATTATGGTTTAAATCATTCTCAGGATCAATCATTGAATCAACATGGCTTACATGTCCTGCCAAATGGATCACAACATCATTATTCTTTAAAAAAGATGCATATTTTTTAGGCTCTCGGATATCAGCTTCTAAGACTTCACCTTTGAAATTTTCCAAATTAAAAGAATTTGCCCCAGAACCTTCTAAAAAACCATCAATTATACTGACATCAAAACCCTTCTTTTCAAGATCTAATGCAAGATTGCTCCCAACAAAACCAGCACCTCCAGTAACCAAAACCCTTCTTGGCATCAGTCAGGAACCGCCAATACTGATCTGTCCCCAAGGACAATGTTGAGCCTTGAGTCAACATTCCCTTCCACAGTGCATCCCTCGCCAATTAAACAATCTGACATAGGGTAAGAAACTGCAGAAAGAGTGCATTTGTCCATAATTATTGAATTTCCAATATCAACAGTATTGAGATGGCAATTTTTGCCCACACTCGTTCCAGCACTAATGTTGGAATTTCTAACAACAGAGCCTTCACCAATGTAAACAGGACCCTCTATATATGAATTTTCGACAATAGCATCTTTTTCTATTATCACCTTCCCATTAAGTCGTCCTCCTGACATTTTTCCATCAATTCTTGTTTTTATATCCTCAAGAAGAAGTTTGTTTGCTTCTATCAGATCTTTTGGCAAACCTGTATCTTTCCACCATCCATCAACTCTCATATGCTGAACCTTCACCGAATTGTTGATCAAGCCCTGTATGGCATCGGTAATTTCATATTCCCCTCTTTTTGATGGCTTTAAATTTTTAATTATTTCATGGATCTTTTTATTGAAAAAATAAATCCCAACAAGAGCCAAATCAGAGGGAGGTGTTTCAGGCTTTTCAACCATCCCAATCAATTTATCATTTTTGAAAATTGCAACTCCAAACTGCTGTGGCCTATCTACCCTTGAAAGAAGAACCATTGATTCCATGTTTTTAGACTCAAATTCATGAACATACTTTTTGACTCCCCCTTTTAAAACATTGTCACCTAAAAAAAGAAGAAAAGGCTCGTCTCCAAGAAGGTGCTTTGCCGTTGATACAGCATGTGCAAGACCTAAAGGCTTGTTCTGTACAACATACTCCAACTTCATGCTTTTCCAAACATTCCCACATGACTCTCTAACCAGGTCTCCTGTTTCAGGGGAAATCAAAATGACTGTTTCTTTGATTCCGGCATCTTCTAGAGAATCTAAAATGTGATGGAGTATCGGGCTTCCAACAATTGGTAACAACTGTTTTGCCCTGGTATGCGTCAAAGGCCTTAACCTCGTACCACTACCCCCGGATAAAACTAAACCCTTCATAAAGCGTTAGAAAAATTAAATTTTAAGGCTTGCCAAAAGTTTCAAAGAGTTCAACAAGCTGGTCTTCCTCTTCATAAGCAAAATAACTATTTACGCCTAATGCAAAACCAAAAGTAAACATAGTCTCATTTGTTCTCAGATTGTCATCTGAACAACCAGTCAAATTCACAGTACAGCCGTATAGATCAAGGGTTGTTGCACCAAGGCTTAACCATAGTGGATTATCAGGGCTTGTTTGCCACCACAAAGATACACTTTGCCCTGGCTCCTTTGTGACAAAAGCTGATGAAGCAAATTCATAATGCATTCTCAACCTCGGAGAAAACCAAAGACTAAAATTCCCAAATACTGAAGCTTCTGTATCTTTATTTTCATCTGGTCCAATATTTACTCCTAAATTAAAATCACCTCTTGAGTAAGGGGATTGAGCGACAATGTAACCTCCCCATTCTTCAAAATTTCCATGAGAAGCAGTCCAACCAAATGTACCTCCCATAGCAATTCTTCCAAAAAATGAATCAGGATTATTTTTCAATAATTTTTTAATAGTAAACTGATGCCAATCGTATCCATGAACATTGGATGTGCTCCATCCGCCTTCCATTTGATCACCCATGTACCAAGAAATTCCTCCAAGGTGCAAAACATCGGAATTTGCATCAGACATATTTGATTCACCCCATCTAGACAAATAGAAAAAATTTGCTTCTGGTTCAGAAACCTGTGAAAACCCAATTCTTATTTCATTTTTACCAGGAGTTTCTGCAACAGGGGTTAAAAAATACCCTGAAGAACCCGTATTTCCTGCATAATGGCTTGGTAAAGCAAAAAGATTTCCAGCACAAATTAAACTAAATAACAAAAATAATATTTTTTTCATAATTATTTCCCTCCAACAACCTTTGAATTATAAAGGTTTCCATAGCCAGATAAAACACTTAAAAGCAATCCTACTAAACATCCGAGCGATATCCAGCCTGAACCACCTTGAGAAAGTGGAATTAATGGAAAACCCGTTGTTGGAATAAGCTCTAATGCAACACCCACATTAAACAAACAATGACAAGCCATGTACCCAGCAAAACCAATAACCAACTGCTTAGCCGTTTCACTTGGAATTTTTTGAGAAAAATTTAGAGCCCCAAGCGATGACCACAAATACAAACCAATAACAATTAAAACAAGAAACAAGCCTCCTGCTCTTGAAAAAACAGCAATCACCAAGTCATTTTGCCGTTCTGGAAGGTAATGAAGCTCTTCTTTTACATCTTCAGAAAATCCAGATCCCCAAAGCCCTCCTTTTGCAATCTGGAAATGAGCTTGTTCTATTTGATACCTGTCATCACTAGAGCTTTCCTCTCCCAGGAAAAAAGTTTCAATTCTTTTAGCCTGGTAAGAATTCAAAACTTTTTCATAAACGGGCATTAATTTTAGGCCTCCAATAAAAAAAACTCCTATTGCCAAGACAGGCAAAAGAACACTAAAAAACTTACTTACTTTAGAACATAAAACCTGAAGCCAAGTTATTCCAGCCATAACTATTACAGTTCCTACCTCAGGCTG
>CAZFBE010000030.1:0-9116 GCA_964517115.1 uncultured bacterium | reverse complement strand
ACGAAAGAAGATAGAATAACTTTATTAATAAAGTTAAATCTATGAAACTGATAAAGAGATTTCTTTTTCTTCTCCTCCTAACCGCATCAAAGCCTGTCGTGATAGAAGAGTGGATTGACTTTCACTGCTTCTATTGCCAAAAGTTTGCAACAGAGGTCCTTCCACAGATAAAAGAAAAATATGGTGACGATGTCATCCTGAAGATAAACCACCTGCCCTTGACAGACCTGCATCCGAATGCAAAAAAAGCGGCAGAAGCGGCAGTTTGCGCAGAGAAGCAGGACCTTTTCTGGGAAATGCATGATGAAATCGTCAAAAGCAATGCCCAAAGTGAAGCTGCCTTCGTGAACATTGCAAGCTCAATTGGCGCAAACAGGGCTGAATTCGAAATGTGCCTCCGCTTTGGACAAGCCACCAAGAAAGTTGAAAATGACATCAAGAGAGCTTCTGAGATTGGTGCAAGCGGAACACCTTTCTTCCTTGTTGAGGATGTCCCGATTGGAGGATATGCTGAATTTGAAAAATTTGATGAACTCATAACAAAGGCAATCGAGAAAGAAGAAAGGCTCTCGTTGAAAGACATAGATCCCCCTATAAAAGGAAGGATCATCATCGACCCAAGATGTGGAGAGCGTTGTGATAAGGTCTCAACATCTTTCCTCAACAACTACTTCCCAACATTGGAGATAGAGAAAATCTACATGACTGACGAATCAATTCCCTGGAGCCCATATGTAACCGTTGATTCAAACATAACAAAGGCATACAGGTTTGCTGATATAGCCAGAAACCTAAGACAGAAAGGGGATGAGTTTGTTATCAGACCAGCTGTCCTTACACCTGTTTATATCAGTAAAGACGTCTTGATGGAAGGAAGACCACAGCTTGGAGATGATGAAGGCGAAAATACGGTAATACTCTTCACGAGCTTTACATGCCCATTCTGTGCAAAACAGAACGAGGAGCTTTTCTCCTTGGAAAACGACATGAAGATAATTTTCAAGCATTTCATAAGAACCGACAACGATGTAGTACTTGCACAAATTGCAGAATGTGTTCATACCCATAACCCTGAAAAGTTCTGGCCATTTGCATTAATGATCCTGGACTCAAGACCATCTAGCGAAGAGAACTTGTTTGAAATGTTTAATTCAGTAACGGGCCTAAGCAGAAATGTTTTTGACGGTTGCAAAACAGATCAAGACATAATAAACATAATAATATCAGACATGCAGGAAGCAAATATCTTGGGTGTTGATGCTACCCCTGCAACAATAATAAATGACTTCATGCATGTTGGACTTGTCAGAAAAAAAGAATTGTCTAAACTCATGAAAGATGAAATAACGGAGGAAAACAATGATTCCTAGATACACATTACCCGAAATGAAAAAAATATGGTCACGTGAAGCCAGGTTTGAAGCTTGGTATGAAGTTGAACTCGCATGGCTAAAAACATTAGAAAAAAATGGGGATGTCCCAAAAGGCACAACTGAAAAATGTGTTGGTGCAACCATCAACCTTGATAGATTGGATGAAATAGAAAAAAAAGTTCGACATGAGGTTATTGCATTCCTTGAAATGCTAAGAGAACAACTGCCTGCTGAAGGAAAATATATTCATCATGGCCTGACAAGCTCAGACATTATGGATACTGGAGTTGCAATACAAACAAAATCAGCAAACAAGGCTTTGCTGAAATCACTTGACAACTATATAGAAAGCCTTTTGGAACTTGCAGAAAAAACAATCCATATACCATCAGCAGGACGGACACATGGAATGCATGCAGAACCAATTGCATTTGGTCTTAGGTTTGCAAGGTTTGCAGCTGCGGTAAAGAGAGATAGAGAAAAACTCCAAAAAGCCATGGAGAACAACGCTGTTGGAAAACTTGCAGGTGCAGTTGGAACCTATGCCTTTTATTCTCCTCAGTACGAGAAAGACACATTGGACCAGGTTGGATTGGATCCCGAGACTGTCCCATCACAGATAGTGTCAAGGGACAGGCAGGCCGAACTGCTTACAACAATTGCAGTTTGCTCTTCAAATATTGAGCAGTTCGCAATAGAAATCAGGCATCTTCAAAGAACTGAGCTTTCTGAAGCAGAAGAACCTTTTACAACAGGACAAAAAGGCTCAAGTGCAATGCCTCACAAAAGAAACCCTATTGTTTGTGAAAGGCTCACTGGACTCGCAAGGCTTTTGAGAGGGTTGAGTCAAACAGCAATGGAGAATGTGGCGTTGTGGCATGAAAGAGACATCTCTCATTCTTCAACTGAAAGATTTATTCTCCCTACAGCCACAGCAACCCTCCAATACATGCTAGAAAGGGCTTCAATTGTTGCAAGGGGATTGAATGTTTATGAAAAGAATATTGAAAAAAACATGAATCAAGGTGGCGGAATACTTTTCACACAAGCAGCATTGCTAACAATGGTTGAAAAAGGACTTTCTAGAGAAGAAGCCTATTCAATAATACAAGAGCTTGCCTTCAAGGCAAAAGATGGTGGAAATTTCAAGGAACTATTGCAAGCAGATAACCGCGTAAATAACTTGATAAATGAAGAAGATATTAATAAAATATTCGCAACTGATAAATACCTAAAACATTCATCAGAAATTTTAAAAAGAGTAAAGGGGTAAAACAATGAAAAAAATGTACGAAGGAAAAGCAAAAATACTTTTCGATGACGGTGTCGAAGGCACTCTGATTCAAAAATTCAAAGATAGTGCAACAGCATTCAATGCAAAAAAGAAAAATGAATTTGACGGAAAAGGCTTATTGAACAGAAGAATATCAGAAATCATGTTCGGATATCTTGAAAAAAATGGCATCAAAACCCATTTTGTAGAAAATATTGATGAAAGATCTGACAGGGTTAGAAGAGTGACAATATTAAAACTTGAAGTTGTTGTAAGAAACAGGTCTGCAGGATCGTTTTGCAGAAGATATGCAGCTCCAAAAAACATCACCTTCAAACCATGCCTTTTTGAGCTTTACCTAAAAGAAGACGAATTAGATGACCCACAAATCACTGAAGACTCAGCACTTGCTCTTGAACTCATCAACAAAGAACAACTCGAGCATGTAAGAGAACAAACACTAAAAATAAACGAACTAATGAAAGAACTGTTCCTCAAGATAGGCTTCATTCTTGTTGACTACAAACTTGAGTTTGGAAAAACGTCTGATGGAGAAATCATTCTTGCAGATGAAATAAGCCCTGACACAATGAGGCTTTGGGATCCAGAAACTTTCGAAAGTTATGACAAAGATCTTTTCAGAGATGACACGGGAGATCTTCTTGTTGGCTATAGAGAGGTTCTCAAAAGACTGCAAGAAGAACTATGACGAAAATACAAATAGTCGTAACAGTCAGAAAAGGAACTCTAGACCCAGAAGCAAGAACAATAAGAAGAGCATTAATAAAAAGTGGTGCAGACATAGATGATCTTCAGGTCGGGAAATGGTTTGAAGTTGAATTTCCAAACCTTAAAAAGGAAGAAGCTTTGAAAGAAGCAGAAAAAATAGCAAAAGAAGTGCTTTCCAACCCTGTTGTTCATAGGTGCATAGTTAAAGAAAGTTAATGAAAGTCGGGGTTGTAGTTTTTCCAGGAAGCAACTGCGACAGAGATGCATTCAGGTTTATGTCCGACCTAGGATTTTCTCCAAAGTGGATTTGGCATGGTGATGAAAAGCTAACTGATGTTGATCTTGTCTTTTTGCCTGGCGGATTTTCTTATGGTGATTACTTAAGAAGTGGAGCTATCGCAAAATTCTCCCCGATAATGGAATCAATAAAAGAGCACGCTGATCAAGGGAATCCCGTTGTTGGAATATGCAATGGGTTTCAGATACTAATTGAATCAGGCCTTCTTCCTGGAGCAATGCGCACAAACAGAACAAGCTCATTTATTTGTGATTGGACCAAACTGATAAAAGTCAATTGCCTAAATGGACCTTGGGATGGCCCAAAGGATGGAGAAGAATTAAATATACCTATTGCACATATGGAGGGAAACTGGTACGGTGACAAAACCCTTCTAAAGAAACTAACTGACAACAAACAAATTATCTACAGGTATGAACAAGATGTAAATGGATCTGTTGACAATATAGCAGGCCTTCTTAATGAAAAGGGAAATATTTTAGGGATGATGCCTCATCCTGAAAGAGCATCAAGTGCACTTCTTGGAAGTTCTGACGGCATCAAAGTCTTCTCAAATCTTCTTTCTAGCTTGAAAAAATGAAATAACACCCCCCTTGTTTCCAAGGGGGGTTTAGATATCAATCTAAATAAATACTAACTAAAAGTTACTATTTTTTACCGTGTGCAGCTTTGAGCCCATAAAGGGAAGCAGTTACACCGATCATTGTTGCAATTTGGACGGCATTTGCAAATAACTGCATTACGTCACCAACAAAACTACCACCGCCAACTGCCATGAAAGCAGCAGACATTGCACCAGCTGCCCAAGCAACAAGCGAAACACCTAATGCCCATGAAAGATTTGCTTTCCATTTTGTAACAAGTCCAGGATATCTCTTAATAGAAGTTGTGAAAGAATTCACAAAACCTTCGTCCTCACCATCAGCATGAATAATCATCATTACTGCCGGGATTCCAATAAGCAACAGAGAAATTGAACCGAAAAGCCAATCCGCTGCGGATCCAGAAACCATACCACCTACATTAGGCATAGTGAACATCCCTAATCCTTGTGTCCATCTCATTTCAGGCATAGCGAAAGGAATACTTGGCATTATCTTTCCCCAAACCCATAAAACAGCACCAGAACCAGCAGCTGTTGCGAGAAGCTCAGGAGCTCTCTTCAATGGGTTAGCAAGCCAATCACTAACCGTTTTCATATTTGCTTTTCCTGCCCAAATACTTTTCATAATTCCCAAGAAGAGAACCAGACCAGCAGCAGCTATAGCACCAGCAGCATAAGGCATAAAAGCAGTAACAGCATCTGCACTCATAGTTCCTTCGAAACCAGCAGCAGCACTGTTCACAAACAACCAAGCACCAAGACCCATTGCGAAAGTTCGCCAGTCTTTAAGAGCTTTTCTAAAACCATCCCATGCAAGCATCAGCGTTTTGCCATCGACTAACCAGTCCCAGCCCATACGCAAGATTATGCCCGCAACCATATAGGTTATCAATTTAACCCATTCCATTTCCATAAAATTCATAAGGTATAAAACCTCCTATTTAATATTTATAAGGGCTCAAGCATTGAGGGAATGCTTCCTTGATATTGTACTTCATAAAAAAATAAAACAGAAATTCGAGAAATCTTAGAGGTTATTCAGTGTCTTCATCTTCAAAATGAAGCATGGATTCATACCTTCTTGTATTCAACCTTTTTGGCTCTCCATCAACATCATTTGGTCTTAGCTCATGACGGTTTGGACTATGGCATGCAGCACACATGTTGTTTCTAGCATCATTGATTGATGCCAAAGAAGCACCATAAGCCTGGAAACTATGTGTACCTCCGGGAATATCAACAACTTCCAGTGTCATTAACGCACTAAACACCTGTCCAGGGCCATGACAAGCCTCACATGTAACACCCTCTTCTATATAGGTATTTGTGATTTTGTTATATCCTGTCGTGTGACAACTTTTACAATTTGCCTGATAAGCCTCGTCCCCATTTATATAATCTGGCTGCTGCTTAACGACTTCAAAAGTCTTGAACTTTGAATTTCTCCACCTGTTAATATGCCACCAGGACCTTTCACTGTAAGCATGGAGAGAGGCCCAGTCTTCAATATACCCTCTTTCTTCGTAATCAGCCAAAGTCAGACGGATTGCCTCTTGATCAACATTCCCGACCGCTGCCTGCATATCCATTTTTGAAACGGAATTAGTAGAAATGAAATTCAATATTTTTTCTGAATCCTTCTCAGATATATAGAGCCCCAGCAGGTCGACATTGTCCTTGCTTGAATCAATAATTTCATAATCATCTTCAAAAATTTCTACGAGAGCAGATTCGGGAGAATGACATGTTAGGCAAAATGCCGAAGTCATATACTGGAGCTGTTCCCCTGTCACGTTGACATCCCTGTAGTCAGGATGAGCCTGGATTGTTGGATTATCAATTGGAGGACTTATCTCTTGTAACCTTGTCCAAAAGTCAACCATTGGTTTTGCATTGTCTTCAGAAGAAGACCATATCTTTTTCTCCATGTCTTCTTTTGTAGCTTTTAGACCATGATGCGCCTGATGTTCAGTAAGTGCCAACATCTCTCCACCATGACATACAGTGCACCCGTAAAAAGAAGTTGGGAATCTCGCATTCACATTTTCCAAATGCCATTTTTCTATGCCTGCATCATCAACATGGCATGTAACACACCTTTCGACTTCATCAGTAACCAAAAATTGCTGTCTTATGCCCTTTTCAGCACCCTTCAACCAGTAATCAGCCAAATCATAATCACCCTCTTCTTCTGCTTGTTCTGCAAGTTCAAGATAAGCCTTATCTTGAAATTCCTTATATTCAGGAGTAAACTCCCTAAAGAGAACCCATCCAGTTAACAAGAAAAGGAAAGCGCTCATTGCTGTGAAAAGGAAATCAACCCTTTCATCTAAGTCCCAATCCATCCAAGGTTTTTTCATATATTCAACCAGGGTGTAACGAGGATGTATTTAATTCCAAAAACTAATTGCCATGCCATCTTCCCAACAACACCAACCATAGATGCTGTAAAAAACATAGCAGTAACATATCTCCAAGGACCTAACCTGTAAAAGAAAATTGGATTAATCAAAGCAGGAATGACTATGAAAGCTCCAAACCAGCCTCCAAGAATCACCAGCCCTAAAATCATGTGATAAGGGTGATCAGGCGCATAAGGGTTTCCTGCCTCATCCTTGAAAGGAGTCCATGCAAGAGGTAATTTTTTAGGTGTAACCATCTCTTTCCACTCTCCATCGTTCCATAAATAATCAACACTGTTGAAATTCCCCGAATCATCTGTAGTTTCCAAGTGGAAAACTGCACCATTTGGATAACTTACCCCCTTCTCGTTGACTATCACAGATCCATCAGTGCTGTTCATAAAATCCAAATTTCCTGAAGATTCGGGACAAGCTCTAAAAGTAAAGGGCTCTTGTGCACCTCTCCAGCAATCACTGGGGTTATATATATCCCAATTTGTACCTCTGAAATAAAGACCAAAAACAATCAATGCAAACCAGATAAACATACCGAAATTGAAAACCCCTATTGCAAAAGGCCTTTCCTTTGGTGCAAATCTCCCAATGCCTTTTAGATTTACGTCTATATATGGAATCAACATAAGGCCAACCATTATCATTGTTGGAAGAACAACCCCCGCAAGCCAGGGATCAAAATAGACCAAAAGTTCCTGCAAGCCAACAAAATACCAAGGAGCTTTGGAGGGGTTTGGAGTATGGCTTCTGTCAGCTATCTCCTCTAAAGGAGCATCAAAAACAATAGAGGCAATCGTAAGCAAAACAAGCAGAATAACCCCACCCGTGAATATCTGTTTCATAACCTCTGGCCAAATAAATATAGCTTCTTCAGGTGGAGGGTTCTGTAATTTTTGTAATTTTCTCCTTAAAGCCTCAGTTTCTTTTTTCTCGGACTCTAAAAAACGTTTTAAAGTTTCTTTTTCCATGTTTAAGTTTGAGGGAAAGAGTAACCATCTTTCCTAACCCTCCAAAAATGATAAGCAATTAGTATCGTTGTCACAAAAGGCAAAAAGAAAACATGCAAAACATAAAAACGAATCAGTCCAGCTGGACCTATCTCTGTACCACCAACCAAGCCAAAAGCTGCATCTTGCAAGTTTGTAACTTGAGAAAATGGCCCTAGGTGACCCAGCACTGGAGCATTGGCTCCCATTTGCTGACCCACAGTAATTGCCCAAAGGGATAATTGATCCCAAGGCAAAAGATACCCTGTAAAGGACAACAACAAAGTCAGAACAAGAAGAATCACACCCAATATCCAATTAAGCTGTCTTGGGGGCTTGTAAGAACCTGTGTTAAAAACCCTCCACATGTGAATGATAGAAAAAAGAACCATTCCGTGAGCTGCCCATCTATGCATATTCCTTAAAAACATTCCAAACGGATACACCCCTTCTCTTATATCGACCATGTCGTAATAAGCCTGCGGAACACTGGGCCTGTAATAAAACATTAATAAAACACCTGTTATTGTCAATATCACAAATAACCATGTTGTTGCAAGTCCCATTCCTAAATGGTAGCTAATTCTCAAATCATTTCTATGGGTTTTAACTGGCCAAAAATGAAGAAACAAACTATCTTTCATGACTGTAGTTCTTTTCCCAACACTGTCCAAAGGGCTCCTTAAGGTATAAGCACCTCTGTAAACCTCAGTATCAACAAGCCAATCTAAAAATTTCTTCCATGAGGTACCGAGTTTTGACTTGCTGAGAAAACTCAAAATTGAAACAACAATATTATTCAGAATTTCTAAAGGATCAGGAATATTTATTTTTTTACGCATCTATATTTTTAAGAAAAATTCTGCTAGCTTTGTTTCATCTAGTTCTTTTCCATCCTCAAGTTTTACCTTTGGTTCTAACACTGTTGTTTTATCAACCTCTATTCTTCCATCAGGAGAGAGAGAAAGGGTTGCTCTTCTCATTGGCGCTGGAGCTGGGCCAGCAAAGTTTCTAGCATATTTGTCATACTTGCTTCCATGACATGGACACTCAAAAATACCTTGGCCAAAAGGTCCGGACTTCAAAGGAAACCAATTTGGCTTGCATCCAAGATGTGTACATTTTGCAATGATTCCTGCAAATCCCTCTGCATAACTTCCTATCCAAAGGCCTCTTCCAGTTATAAGAGTAATGGTCCCCACGGGATAGTCTTCAGGTGTCCCAATTTTGAATTTTTGGGGAGGTTCATAAATTGCATAAGGGAATAAGAATCTTAAAAAAGCAACCAGGGATCCACCCACATAAAGTGCTATTGAAGAATATCCAAGAACGAGAAGCCCTACAAATCCTCTTCTTGTTGTTTTCTTTTGTTCCATAAGAATTTAGTAAATCATAATATTTTTAATAAGATAATTGGTTATGAAAAGCGATCATTC
>CAZFBE010000029.1:0-11671 GCA_964517115.1 uncultured bacterium | reverse complement strand
CTTAAATTATCTTTCTCTATTTTTGAAGTTTTGAATTCCTTAAAATAACAAACTTTCCAACCTTTAAAAAATAATTCAGACCTCAAAGACTCTGTCATCTCCTTTACACCCTTTTCTAAAACTATATCTATATCTTCTATCTGTTTGTTCCAAAAAACATCCCTTAAAGCACCTCCAACAACCCAGCACTTTTGATTTTTAAGAATATGACGTAAAGCCTTTAAAAAAACTTTGGGGATTAGGTTTTTATTTTTATTTTTTTTTACCATTAATATACTCATTTCCCTCTAAACACATCTTGTTGTATCCACACCAATTACACAATTTTGAAGTTTTGGGGTTCCAGTTTTTTTCATTACAAATATCATCGTAAATTAATTCAATCTTTTCTTTCCATTCTTTTAGTTCTTTATCTGTAAATTCTATTTTCACCTTTTTTTTATATAACAAAAAATGCCAAATTGTTTTTATTTTTGAATCTGGAAATTTATCCCTTAGGGCCATTGTGTAAATTGCAGCCTGCATGTCATCCTTTAAAGACTCTGGAGGCTTTCTTCTCCCTGTTTTATAATCAAAAACATCAATATTTCCATTTGGATAAACAAAAAACTTGTCGATAAAACACCTAACATCAATCAATTCGTTCAATTTGAATTTAACCTCTTCCTCAAAATAACTTTTCTCGATTTTTTCAAAAGGATAATTATCCCAATAAAAACCCTCTATCAACTTGTAAGTATTTAATTCCCATTGTTTTATTTTTTTAGGATATGTGATAACCTTTATGGAATTATTTTCCTTCAAGCCTTCTTCCCAGTTTTCCTTTGTTAGTTTTAACAAATTCAAAACCTTAGGAACTACTGCCCCTTCCAAAGATTCAAAAAAATCACATAATGTTTTATGAACAACCTTTCCAGCAAAAGCCTCCACAGAAATAAACTCTTCATTCTCTTTTTTCATATATCTATACTGAAACATCTTTGGACACTTAATGTAAGCTTGAATTCTGGAACTGCTTAAAGGTAAAAATTTCTTAGACATGATTTAATTCTTCTTTTTTAGACAACTGGCGCATAGCTTCATAAGAAGCAATAGAGACACTCATTGCAAGATTTAAAGATCTCTCATTTGGAATCATTGGGATCCTTATCTTCAAATCAGCCTCTTCTTTTGCCAAGTCCGGCAAACCTATATCTTCCCGTCCAAATAGCAAGAAATCACCTTTTTCAAATTCCACATCCCAAAGAGATGTATCACCTTTTGTTGTAAAAGCCAAAACCCTTCCAGTTGGATTTTTAGGTATAGATTTATGAACCTGATAATCCAACCTAGGCCAATAGTCAAGCCCCGCTCTTTTTAATTTTGAATCTGAAAGATTGAAACCAAGAGGTTCAATTAAATGCAATTTAATTCCAAGATTAACACATAATCTGCCAATGGATCCTGTATTGCTCGGGATAAGAGGCTCATGAAGGATTAAAGAAAAAGGCAATTTAGGTTTTATTTTTCCAATTTTTTATTATTTTCTGCTGAGATCTTGAAATACCCAAACTCCCGTCATCAACATCTTTCGTTATGACGCTTCCAGCTCCAATAGTAACATTTTCACCAATACAAACAGGGGCAATCAGCAAAGAGTTGCTTCCGATAAAAGAATCTTTTTTTACAATGGTTTTATTTTTCTTTTTACCATCAAAATTACAGGTGATTGTTCCAGCTCCAATATTAACATTTTCAAATATTTCTGAATCTCCAATATATGAAAGATGCGCTATCTTTACATTTCTTTTGATGCTGGATTTCTTGATTTCAACATAGTTCCCAATTCTGCAATTTTCATCAATAGTTGTATTGTTCCTGATATTGGAGTATGGGCCAACTGAACATTTTTCTTTTATTTTTGAATCAGACACTGTCGACCTCAAGATTTCAGTACCAGGACCGATTTCTGAATTTCTTATATCAGATCCAGGACCGATTTCTGAACCTGTTTTCAAGATTGTTTTTCCTCTTATTGTAGAAAAAGGGTGAATCTTTACACCCTTTTCAACCGTAACTTCCTCATCAATATGAACAGAGTCCGGCATATCGATGATAACACCTTTTTCAATAAGTGAATAGATAAAATTTTTCAAAATCAGAAAGCACCGGAAAATCTTAAATACAAACCATTATGGCCATCTGGAGTTAAAAACATATCATCTGCACCACCATCAGAATAACCAACGATTACCCTTAACCCATCTGTTATCAAACGCCCTATTTCAAATCTATAACCAGACTCTGTGATGTCTCCATACATCAGCCTATCCTCTGCACTGAAACTCCAATCTTTATACTGATACCCAACCCTTAAAGACTTTATAGCAACATTTTCCTCTCCAGTATGATTTGAAGAATCTCTTAAACTATACCTTCCACTGAAGGACAATGCGTTAGGTTGCCAAGAAAGAGAGTAAGTTTGTATGTTGTGGTTTGAAAATTCAGTCCAACCATCATCCCTTATCTCTAGTGCAGAACCGCTCAAGGATAAATTTTTCGAGGGACTCCAAACTAAAGATGATGCTAATTTTGTATATTCTTTAAGGGTGTTGTTTAGGGACGTTTCTCTCTTTCTGTCTGTAGTGAAGGAGTACCTTGTTGCATTGCTTAAAGATTTTGTAATTCTGGATTCCAAAGTTTTATGTCGATGATTATTATTGAATGGATTGAGATATTGGTTCGCACCCCAGCTAACATTCCACCCATAGAGACTATGGTTTCCACCAAGGTTGTAACCCTCCCATTGATCATCACTCACTTCATTCCCAGTAAGAACAATGTTTGCATTTATGGTATTTGAAGAATTAGGTTTCCAATTCAAATTTAAATCCTCACGTAAGTCAACCCATTTACCTTGCTCTTCTATAACATCAGTTACAGAAACAGATAGAGCCCCATCAATACTTTTTTCATATTTAAAAATCTGTAATTTGTGTTTTGGATTCTCCCAATTAGACCTAACATCTCTTGAAATTTTCAAATCTAAATTTTTTGTGAAAAAATTACCCTTGATATTTAACTCAGAATAATGTTGATAAGAGTTTTCTAATTTTCTTAAATTCCAATTACCCTTTGAAGAAGACCCAAAAAACTTAAATTCCCTCTCGTCGACAATTCCGCTATTTTCAGCTTTTAAAACATTAGTATTTCTAAACTGAAAACTTAATCCATGCCCCAAATCCTTATTTAAGTAAGTGTTTAATTTTTCTTCTCTAAGATTTGGATCCACCCTGGTCTCTTTTGAAAAAGTAAGATGTCCAAAACCATCAAGATTCTTGGTCAGATCTACTTTTGACCTTTTATAAGAATTTTGGCTTAATGAATGTTTTTCATTGTAAAAATAAGCAGATGCTCCAAAAAAACCAAGAAAATCTGAATTATTAAATCCAATCTCGCTAACTTTCTTATCTTGTCCAACCCAAACGTCCTTTGAGCTAAACCCTTTTTGCATGTTTGAATTGGAGTAGGAAAAACTTCCTAAAGATCCAGCATTCAAAGATGCATTAAATTTGTCAGATTGATTCCAATCTCCATCCAGAGTATCAACATAATCAAAAGTTACACCCCCATCTTCAGAAACATACTCTCCAGTATCTGAAGATTTTGTTCTGGCTTTTTGATACCCTAATGAGAAGTTAGAGTGGTTGAAGCTAACATTATGTCCTTCAAGCTGATAATCTCCCATCTGCCTTGCCTCATTTACTTTTGTAATACCAAATTTCCAACCATTTCCTAAATTATGTTTAACCTTGGTTGTCCATGTTCCTCCATCAACCTCTTCCAATATCCAATCGTAAGAGACTCTTAATAAAAGCTCCTCTCCATTGATGTGCCCATATTTCTCCTGTGCAATATCACTTAATGGATAAAGCAACCTTATTGTTCCATCTTCATGAACATAATGAATTGAATCATCAAGTTTCCAAGAGCCACCAAAACTTCCATCAAATCTATTCACATCTAAATAAACCTGAATGGAATTTTCTTTTCTTTCGACATTCCTCAGCCTATAAACAAAGCCATCATTGTTGTTCTTAAATATATCTTTTGTTTTTTGAACAGGATGTTCCGATAAAGTTGAAGTAACCGAGGTGTTGTTCTTGCTCCAATTTGCTTCATAACCTTCAAAAGACAAATCATGTCTCGCAAAGGCCAAACTTGTATCCCTAGCTCTCACGTTACCATAACGTACATTAGCATTTGCAGAACTGACATTCCAACTAAAACCAGATCCATAACTGTGGGAACTTGTTGAAGAATCGGAAAAAAGATAATTATGTCTCGAAAGGTCCAAAGATTGATTTCGGTTTATTGCTCTATCATTCCAATCTCTTAGTCCATCAGAATAAGCAAGTTCCATATTCAAACCAGCATAATTACTTACATACCTAAAAGACCCTTCCATTGAACTTGATGAATTTCCAAAAGACAAAGAGCCAATTGCACCAAACCCTGTTTTTCTAGACCATTGCTTATCTGTCTTGACAAGGGGTACATTCAAATTTGCTAAACCTCCAGGAAGAACCAAAACACTTTGGATATCGAAACCAAATGCTGGCCTCCAATCCTGAGGAACTCCAGATAATATCTCTACAACCCTAGAACCAGGTGCCAATCCATCAATATGAAATCTCCCATTTTCATCCGTTTTTACAGTCGTGCCATTTTCAAACCTAAGAACAAGCCCCTGAACCGCACCTTCATCATCATCATAAAAATGATCTTCATTCTCGTCAAACCATACCTTTCCTGAGATCATCCCTAAAGAAAATAACCTGTCGGGCAAAACTTGTATGTTTACATTTGATATGTTTGAAATCATTGTTCCTTGAGGTGTAGATATAAACATTTCTAATGATTTCGATCCATGTTGAGTCGGATCGTAATTTTTCAAATTTAACTCAATTAAATGAACCTCTCCTGGGTTCAAACTTGGCAAAGAAATTCTTGAATCTTCATTATTTAACTTGACACCCCTGGGTGCCTTAAAGAATAATTCAGAGCCAGAAGGAATTCCATTTGGAGCTGTAATTGAAACCTGCAACTTCAATGGCTCAGCCATAACCAACTTAGTTCTTTCTGGAGTTACTACAATGCCAACATCATTGAAATTAAGTGCATCCCAATCAATTGACATTTTGGGATGTAGATACTGATAAGAAATACCTTTTTCACTTTTTATCTCAGCAATACAAGAAACACCCAATTCAATTTTTTCATCAGTGACTTCTTCTCCTGAATTTGGATCTAAGCATCTTACAGAGGTTTCAGAAAATTGCGAAAAGGTATTTTGTGAAAGGCTAAGCCTTCCTTCCCCGTCAAGCAGGGCAAAAAACAAAAATAAGTTAAATAAAAAACCCATTAATATCTTCTATTTTAAGTAAAACGGAGTAAAAATTACTCCAATTAAACAGGTTTAAATAGAAAAACCTTATCAATCTTATCTATCCTATATCTATAATTGTACAAAGAATGAACCCAATAGAAAAAAATCAAATATTAAAAATACTTTCTGAGAAAGCTTTAAAAATTGCAAAAGAAGGAGAATATTTTTCACTTGCTTCAGGTAAAAAAAGCAAATACTATCTTGATGGAAAGATAATAACAATGAATCCTGAATTGTTAAAAATAACTGCAAATCTTTTAATAGACAAAATTTTAAAAAAAGGATGGAGTCCAGATGCAATTGGGGGATTGACCCTTGGAGCAGATCCTTTGGCCTATGCAATAAGTTTAGAAGCTAAATCAAGAAAAATAGATTGGCTCCCCTTTGTCGTAAGGAAAGAAAAAAAAGATAGAGGGACAGGCAAGCAGATTGAAGGGTTACTCAAGAAAAATTCAAATTTAATAATCTTGGAAGATGTAACAACGACTGGATCTTCTGCAATGATAGCAACAAATGCAGTTAAGAAAGTGGATCATAATGTTATAGGGATAATCACAATGGTTGATAGAGAAGAGGGAAGTGTTGATCTTTTTTCTGAAGAAAAAATCCCCTTTCAAAGACTGTTCACTCTTTCGAATCTTATTGAATCAATGTCTCAATCTCATTAAACATCCTTTTAGAAACACCCTTTCTTGTTTTTATGGCCTCGAATGCAAAAAGCCCGACCTCTTTTCTCTTGTCTTTGTTTGTTAAAAGATTTTCAATAACATCTAAAAGTTCATTGCTGGAAATACACATTGCTCCACCTGAATTTACAAGATACTGAGCAACCTCTCTGAAATTATCCATTGATGGTCCAAATATTGTTGGAACCCCAAAGAATGAAGGTTCAATTGGATTATGCCCCCCTCTCTTCACCCAGGAACCTCCAACCAAAGCAATATCTGCTACAGAATAAAGCTGTGCCAAAAATCCAATTTTGTCAATTATGAGAATATCGAGATTGCCCCAATCAAAACTTTTATTTTCTGACCAAAATGCTGTATTGAATTCTGAGAACATCTTACCAACATGGGTTTTCCTTTCAACCTTCCTTGGAGCAATTATCAATTTCAAATCTTTAAATTTCTTTTTTAAATAACTGTAAGCATCAAGCAACAAATCCTCTTCTCCATTATGAGAACTTCCTAGAATGATAACCTTTTCATTTTTAAGACCAAGTTCAGAACGTTTAATTTTTTTTAACTTGGGGATCTTGTCATATTTCAAATCACCAAGACAAACACCCTTCATTTTTTTATAGTTACTTGATTTAGAAATAAGTGTAGCCTTCCTCAGGTCTTCCAAACTCTTCATTAAACATAAATCAAATTGGCCAATCATCCAAGACAATGCCGTGTAATAAAGACCTTTGGACCTAAAAGCTCTGTCGGATATCCTTCCATTCAGCCAAAACAATCGAATTTTTTGTTTTTTGCATTCATTTATATATAGTGGCCATAATTCTGTTTCAACAAAGAAAACCGCTTTTGGCTGAGCTTGCTTGAGAAAAGATTTAACATTTTGAGGAAAATCAAAAGGAATAACAGTAACAAAAACACTAGGGTCTTTTTCATAAATGCGTTTTGCAAGACTAAAACCAGATCTAGTTCCGGTAGTAAGGAGGATTTTGTAATTTCTTTTTTTCAAATCCTCAATGAATGGTTCTACTGCTTTTAACTCCCCAACACTTACAGAATGTATCCAGATTCTAGATTTTGGAATTTTTGGAATACGCCCCAATCTCAAATGGTCAAAATCATCAATACCACCCCTCAAGGTTAAATAAAAACCAAACAAAGGTGAAAAAAAATTGCCTAAAGATTTATAGACTTCAAGCCAGAACATAAATTAAATCGATTAAACAACACCCTGATCAATCATTGAATCAGCAACTTTTACAAAACCAGCAATATTGGCTCCAGTAACATAATCTCCTGAACAATCATAATTTTGTGCGGTTGTCAAACACTGATCATGGATACTCTCCATTATGACCTTCAACCTTGAATCAACTTCCTCTCTAGTCCAACCAGTTCTCATCGAGTTTTGGGACATTTCCAAACCACTGACAGCAACACCGCCTGCATTTGCAGCTTTCCCAGGCCCATAAAGCGTTTTTGATTTTTGAAAAATCCCTACAGCATTAGGGGTTGTTGGCATGTTAGCACCTTCAGAAATTGCAAAACAACCATTGTCGACGAGATTTTTTGCATCATTTGAATTTATTTCATTTTGAGTTGCGCATGGCAAGGCAACATCACATTTTATAGACCACGGATTTGAATTTGTAAAAGTGGATTTTTTATACTTATCTGTGTAATCCTTAATCCTTCCACGTTTAACGTTTTTCAAATTCATTACATAAGAAAGTTTTTCTTCATTTATTCCGTCAGGATCAAAAATAGTTCCATCAGAATCAGAAAAAGAAACTACTTTCCCTCCAAGATCATTTACTTTTTGACATGCAAATTGAGCAACATTTCCACTTCCTGAAATTGTCACTGTCTTATTTTTCAAACTATCAGAATTTGCTTTTAGCATTTCGTCAACGAAATAAACACACCCATATCCTGTTGCTTCAGGCCTGATCAAAGAACCTCCCCAATTTAAATTCTTTCCAGTTAAAACTCCAGTAAATTCTTTTCTTATTTTTTTATACTGTCCAAAAAGATAGCCTATTTCTCTTGAACCAACACCAATATCCCCAGCAGGAACATCTGTATTTGAACCAATGTGCCTAGATAACTCAGACATAAATGATTGACAAAACCTCATGACTTCATTATCAGTCTTGCCCCTTGGATCAAAATCAGAACCACCTTTTCCGCCACCCATTGGAAGTGTTGTTAAGCTGTTTTTGAATATTTGCTCAAAAGCAAGAAATTTCAATATTGAAAGATTCACAGAAGGATGAAACCTCAATCCTCCTTTGTATGGGCCTATTGCGCTATTAAACTGAATCCTAAAAGCTCTATTTACTTGAACTTTTCCATTTTTGTCAACCCAGGGAACTCTAAAAATAATAACCCTCTCAGGCTCAACAATCCTTTCGAGAATACTGTTCTCTTGATATTTTTTATTTGAAGATAAAACGGGAGACAATGTCTCTAAAACTTCTTTGACCGCCTGGATAAATTCAACTTCGTTAGGATTCTTTTCAACAACACGATTTATAACACTGTCTGCATAACTAGCCATAATTAAAAACCACCTAAAAGTATGTTAGGGGAAATTCTATTCAATTAATTAAGAAAATTTTTTGATTTCTCTAAAGCCGACTCTCTTTCAGGCTCTCCCTCTGACAATATTGACTTTATTTCCCATAATTTGCTAAAAATGATATTTAATCCTCTTTTTCTCGCATCCAGTTTAAAACTGAAGATTTCTTCTGCATTTTTGAAGTCTGGCCATATTTCTAGAATGTTATCAATGATACTAACAATTTCTCTTTTCTCCGATTCCCCCACTGGTGGCCACATTTCATTAACGAGCATCAAAACAACTTCTGGCCTGTTCATTGGATCTATTGAATTTAATTCTTGCGCAATAATCAATCTTTCAGATTTTGTAATAAATGTATTTTGTGGATATTGAAGAGCCAACAAAGATTGTCGGACGCTTATATTTTTTGGGAAATAAGATCTATTTTCAACAATTCTCCTAACATGCGAAAAGGTCAAACTATTAGAAAATTTGAAAATTTTCTGAATGTCTTCTGAAGAATCCAAAGACCCAAAACCTCTTTCAAGATACTTGTCTATACACTCGTGTGAAAATTTTTCCTGACCACATTCTCTTGGATTCATATATCTCCCAATAGACAAGATGCAAAAAATGAAACCTATATAGATTGGCAAGAAATTAATAATTTTTTCCTGGCTAAACCTAGACATCTTTCTTTCTTTTTTTTCAGATGAAGAACCCCAAAAGAAACCTAATATCAGCGGTATGGGAACAAAGGTTGCATGAAAGTCGACCAAGCCATGGATAAGAATCATTGCGGCAGCGACTATAAAACATTTATTTTCTGGTTTCATATTTTTATTTCCAAAAGCTTTAAAGAAACTGAAAACCAAAAGAAAAACTAAAATCAAACCTAAAAAACCACCCTCTGCCCAAGCTCTAAAAATCCAGGAATGAGGATCATTTGTTGCATATTCAATATCTGTTTGAAAAGAGGGATAGTGGTATTTGAACTGCCCCCAGCCAACACCAGAAAAAGGATTGTTCTTGCCCATCTCAAAAGAAGCTGAAAAATAAGCCAACCTACTTCTGAAAGAAAAATCCTGCATTAAGTTTTGAAAAAAACCAGGAAACCCGAAGATAGAAAAGAGAGCCAACCCTGAAGAAAAAAATAATATCTTTTTCATCTTTTTAAAAATACCTTTTCCCAATATCCATGGAAGAGAAAATAGTGAAATGAAACTAAGTGCAACCCCTGCCTTTGAATTAGTCAAATATATGCAATAAAAAACAAAAACCAAAAAAATACTATCTCTTACTACTTCAATATTTTTTTTACTCTTAAAAATTTTTAAAAGATAAAAAGGGATACTTGTTGCCAACAAAATACAAGATTGGTTATGCCAGTTTAAAGGAAAGGTATAAATCGTATAGTCATTATTTTTATAAGATATAAAACCAGTCAAAGCTATAGCAAAACAGAAATAAGGCCAATAGTTGAATATCCCTTTATTGAATCTTGTAATTTTTTTAATCGTAAGTGCAACCCACCAAATCAAAGAAACATTCAGGATAAGGAAAGATTCTGGATAAAAAAATAAAGTTCCAAAGAGGATAAGTGTCGTTAATAAGTAAATGTAGGAATTTTGAAAATTATTTTTATTTCTTGCAATACTCAAACAACATATTACCCCTACAAGTGAAACAAAAAAAATATCAAATTCTCTAGAAGGGCCTATGGTTTGTATGAAGGTTATGTAAAAAAGAAGAAGAAGGAAAAAAATCAAATGACCCGAACCGGATCTCACATTAATCCAACTTTAATAAAAATTATGTCTGAATGTGCAGCCAACTTCCATGCTTCGTCAGGATAGATACCAATAATAACTGTTGTTATTGCTGTAATTATCAAAGTTGCTGCAATTGGGATAGAACTTGCTAGTCCTGAATTTGGAATAACGTTTGATTCCTCTTTAACATCTTGCAAATACATCTCTCTTGCAACAGCGAAATAATAATACAAGGCAATAACAGTATTCACTCCCGCAACTATAACTAGGGGTAATAATTTTTGTGATTCCATTGCAGCAATAAAAACAGTCCATTTCGCCCAAGCACCTGCTGTAGGGGGAATCCCTGCTAAACTTGCTAAAAATATGACCATTAACGCAGCTATTATCGGTTCCTTCCTTGACAAACCCCTAAAACCATCCAATGTAGGTTTTATTCCTTTGGTTTCCAAATAAGACAGAACACCAAAAGCTCCGGCATTCATAAACACGTAACAAAACATATAAAACAAAGCGGACTGAAAGCCTTGGCTGTGAAAAGAAGAAAGTTCTCCAGGTAAAACTCCAGCAGCAATAATAGCCATCATTACAAAACCAACATGCGCAATTGAAGAATAGGCAAGCATTCTTTTGATGTTTTTTTGCTTCAATGCACTTAAATTACCCATTGTCATAGAAAGCATTGAAAGTATTATCAGTAAATCTATCCATATATCGGTTATAGGAGCCAAGCCAAGCAAAAACAACCTCATCCAAACACAAAGCCCAGCAACCTTTGGAGCTAAACTTATATATCCGCTTATGGGTGCTGGAGCCCCTTCAACAGCATCTGGGAACCACTGGTGAAAAGGAGCAATGGCTATCTTGTACCCCATTCCAGCAATCATTACAGCCATAGCAATCCCGATTAAACCCTTGTAAGGATGCCCAACAGATAATAAAAAGTTTATATCATAAAGATTTGTAGTTCCTGTGAGCCCATAAAAAAGCATTCCACTGAATAATATTAAGATTCCTGAAAAAACACCAATCAAAAAATATTTCAATATTGCTTCTGGAGATTTTCTCCCAGCTCTTGAAAAACCTACAAGAAGGTAAAGGCATATTGATGAAAATTCCGTCATAAGATAAATAGCAACCAGGTCGGAAGAAGCAACCATGAACATCAAACTGGCACCTGCAATCATCAAGATTGCAAAAAACTCTCCCCTGTTTTTCTTTAAAGCTG
>CAZFBE010000028.1:3274-12180 GCA_964517115.1 uncultured bacterium | reverse complement strand
CACTTTCTGACAATATTCCAGCTTCAATTTTTGCTTTGATTTGGGCTTCTTGCTGAAGGCTCTCTTCCAAGGATAATTTTGTCAAGTTTAAGTTTTCTTCAAAAATCAAACAGTCCCAAAATCTTGAAATTACGTCATACGCAGCTTGGTTCAATGTTGCGTCATAGTCAATATGTGTTTTCAGTGTGCTGAAGGCTGAAATGTCTAAACTCGAAAGCCTTGCTTCTCTTTTTTCCGAAAACAAAGGATAGCTCAATGCAATGCTTGAAGAAAGAGAGTAGTTGTCAGATATTCCTCCTATTGAGCTGTTGTAAAGGGATTCTCCGTTATTGAGTCTAAAACTAAATGAATAACCTCTCCTTGTAAGCCATGATATCGAGGCATTTAAGTTTGTTGATTCGCTTGTGTCAAAATTGACACTGCTCTCATTGTCAGAACGAGATCCGCTTGTAGAGAGTAGGGGGTTAAGCAGTTGATATTCAGATTTTGAAAAATTTAATTCAGATATTTCAACATTTTTCTTTGCCGTTATTACCGAGGGGTGCAATTCAAGAGCTTCTTCTAGTTGGGGAGGTAGAAAAAATAATAGCAGTAAGTTAAACAATCTTCCCTCCGAGGAAAGTGGATCCTGTTTTATCTATTTTTATATTTAGATATTTTCCGACTGGATTTTCTTTTGAGTCAAAATGAACGAGATGAAAGCCCTCTGACCTTCCGGTCCACCTGTTTTCTTTTTTGCCTTCTTTTCTTTCAGCTAGAACTTTAACTGTTTTTCCAATATATCTTTTATTTCTTGCAAACCAAATTTCATTCAGAACATCTGTTACTTCCGAGAGCCTTTTTACTTTTTCCTTATGAGCTATTGGATCTCCAAGGGGATAGGATTTTGTTTCAGGCCTGGGGGAGTAAAGAAAAGAGTAGGCAAAATCGTATTCAACTTCTTTTAGAAGTGATATTGTCTCATCATGGTCTTTTTTCTTTTCTGTTGGAAAGCCAACAATGATATCGGTTGAAAGTGTAGCTTCTGGCCAGATTTCTCTTACCCATTCTGTTTTTTCAATTACCGTCTTTCTTGTCGTAATTCTTCTCATTGCTTTTAAAACTGAATCACTGCCAGACTGAAAAGGTAGGTGAAGGTATTTTGCAACGCGGGGAAGGGATTTCATCGTTTGTAAAAAGTTTTTTGTAAGATCGTGTGGATGGCTAGTAAGGAATCTTATTCTTTGCAACTCCGGGAAGGAGTCATGAACAGTTGAAATCATTTCTTCTGGAGATACTTTTTTAGATAAATCTCTTCCATAGGAAAGGAAATTTTGTCCTAGTAAATAGATTTCTTTTGAGCCAGCTTCCAATGAAACTTCAACATCTTTTAAGATTTTTTCTATTGGGATGGATCTTTGAAGACCTCTTGTTCTCGGAACTATGCAGTAGGAACACATATAAGAACAGCCTCTTATTACAGGAATCATTCCTGAGTTCTGACCACCCCTATGTATGTCAAAAGAGTCTTGGGTTGTTTCAAATTCATTTGGTAATATTTCAATGACTGCTTTTTTCATCTTGTCTAAATCTTTTCCATCTTGCACAATGTCAATCCACTTCTCTTTTTCAAGCTTTTCTTTAAGGCTTTCAGCAGCACATCCCAGTATTCCAATTTTTATTTCTGGATTTTCTTCTTTCCTTATCCTTACGCTACCAAGTTCAGACCTCATTCTCTGTTCGGCTTTTTCTCTTACTGCACAAGTGTTGTAAAGAACAATATCTGCTTTTTCTTCTTCGGACCTTTCAAGTCCAAGATTGTCTAACATTCCTGCAATTGAATCAGAATCTGCTTCATTCATTTGACAGCCAAAAGTTCGTATGTGGTATCTTTTTTTCAAAATAGTTGATTGTTGAAATTATTTATGATTTCATTTCTCTCTTCATCTTCCAAGGATGCCATTTCTTCACTACCTGCCTCTCTGAATAGTGATGAAATTTGAAAAGATATGTTTAAATTTTGTCCACGAAACTCTTTTGAACTATTTATTATCTCTAGAGCTTTCTCATTGTTTCCAAGTTCAATCTCTACCCTTGCTGAAAGAAGTAGGGTGTAAGGGTCAAAAGGAGTTAGGTCTAGAAGTTGATTAGAGCAATTTCTAGCTTCAGATAATGAAGCAGAGTCTTCTCCTTCGGCAGAGGTTTTGTTTTTTAGGAGAAAACTCCAAGCACATAAGGCAAAATATTCATTTCGAGCATTTTCTTTTTTTGTTTCTTTAAGGCTTTTTTCCGATGAAGATTCATAGTTGCCTAAAAGTAATTCTTTGTAAATGACATATATTTGATCATTTATCCTTACCTCATGAGCCAATCTTATTTTGGATTTGATATCTTGGTAAAATTCATTTAAAGGTGTTGAAATTTTAATATTTTGAATTCGGATTGCTTCATAATCGTTTTTTGCATCTGACCCATCTTCAGAAACAAGGCTGTTGATATCCAGGGCATCTTTATTACCGCTCTTTTCTTTTTTGAATTTTTCAAAACCTTCTCCAGAGGCTTCTCTGTATTCAAGAGAAATTGAAAAATTATTTTCATTATTTGAAGAATATTCTGAAATATTTCCTGTAAGAAGTTCTTCAAACGGGATCAATTCTGTCGTGGCTTCATTTCTTGTAACCCACCTACTTGCTGTCACTCTTACCCCAGGGCTTCCATTGATCTCAAGGCCTATTTCTGTTAAGCTTTTTCCTTGAGACAAAGATTCTTTGATGCTTTCTGTAAGATCCTTTTGGTACATTGCTGATTCCGATTGTGCTTGTAAAGAGATTGATACTTCAATTTCTTCAATCATTAAATCTTCTTTGATTGCGTTTATGTATTCAGTTTCAGACATCCCCAAACCAGAAATTCTTTTAAAGAATTCTCTTTTTGCTTCTTTCCTATTTTTGAATTTTTCTAAAAAGTTACCTTCTTCATCTTGTTCAATAAAAAAGCTTTCCAAGTCTCTCTCCCTTCTTTCATTAATGTTTTTTTCAGAAATTTCAATCTTTTGGACCTTGGCTTCATTAAGTAGGATTTTTCTTTCGATTATTTCATCCATGCTTTCTGTTCTAAATTGGATCATTTCCATTATCCCAGGGGCTGATGAGGGGTTTTGCATTCTCCATTGTTGAACTTTTGAACCTAAGAGCCTGCTTACAAAAACTTCATCAATAGGCTCTCCATCAACAACTGAAGGAGCACTTTCTAATTGCAGTTTTAGAGTTTCTTCACTTACTTTTTGGGAGCTTGTGAAAGTTGTTCCATAATTCCAAAAAATTGAAACTACAAAAATTAGCCCTGTTGTTATGAAGAATGCTCTAGAGTGTCGTCTAATAATTCCTACAAGAGTTGTTTTCTTTTCAATATGTTTGAACTTTTTGCCCATCGCTTATTCCTGTTTATTTATTGTCTCTAACAGTTGTGGAGAGGCCTTTTTTTTTGATTGTTCTGAGTGTCTTATTTGAAACTTTTAAAGTGATGTAATGACCCTTTTCTTCATCCCAAACTCTTTTTCTAATTAGGTTTATCGAAAATCTTCTTTTAGACTTCCTATGTGAATGACTTACCTTGTTTCCGCTCTTGCCTTTCTTTCCGGTTATTTGATCTTTTCTTGACATAAGGCTGTAATTATACCTTGATATGAAAAAGATTAAAAAATACTTGAGAATACATGGAGGAGAGTTTAACTCAAGAAAAGTGTTCTTTTATCAAAGAGAAAACCTAAGGCCTTTAACGGGAAGGTGGAGGCAGGTTATATCAGACAAGTTTAACAATTTAGAAGGGATGGCTGTTGCTGATCTTTTTTCCGGTAGCGGCATTTGGGGTATCAGCATGCTCAGCAATGGGGCTAAGCATGTTTCATTTTTTGAGAAGGACAAACTTAGCAGAAGGTCTATTTCTGAAAATTTAATTAATTTAAAAGTAGACAAAAGTAGATATAGCTTGAATCCAGGAAGCCTGCCTCATTCTTTAGAGGGGGTTAGGCTTAAGTTTGATTTTGTTTGCTGTGATCCCCCTTTCACTGATTTGGAGCTTGGGCAAAGGGTTTTGAATTCTTGTATAAAAATATCACACGAAGGAACAGTGATAGTTTTTAGGTGGCCTGTCAAAAGACCACTTCCAAAGCTTTACAATTTACACTTGGTTAAAAAAATAGAACATGGAAATGAAGGATTGGTTTTTTTGAAACTCGATGATGCTTAAAGAAGTTGTTTATTCTGGAACTTTTGACCCTGTAACGAAAGGTCATTTGAACATATTGGAAAGGAGTGTCGCGTGTTTTGATGTTGTTCATGTGTTGATTGCAAGGAACCCCTCAAAAAAATGTTGGTTTTCTTCTGAGGAAAGAAAAGATATGATTTTGTCTTCCGTAAAAGAAAATCTCAAAGAATCAGATTCAACAAGAATAAAAGTACATATATTTGATGGTCTTATAACTGACTGGATGAGAGAAAACGAAATAAATCTTATTGTTAGAGGCTTAAGGGCTGTTAGCGATTATGAATATGAACTTCAAATGAGTTTAATGAATAGTCAATTGTTGAAGGGTTGTGAAACTATTTTCATGGTTGCTGACTCAAAATGGTCGTTTGTTTCTTCTAGGTTGATAAAAGAAGTAGCTTTACTTGGAGGGGATTTTTCTAAGCAGGTGCCCAAATGTATTATTAAAAACATCAAGAAAAGGGTTGAATCAGAGAATTGATTTATCTTTTTTTGTTTTTAGACATCCTCTTAAAAGGTTATGGAAGTGTTGTTGCAAGCCCAGACGGGTCTTTTTTTGTCGTTTGTGAAAACGATAAAAAGATTGAAGTTTCTTTTGGAGACCTTGATGCAAAAGCATGCAAGATTGAATCCAAAAGCAATAATAATATTTTTTTTCCAGAAGGAATTGAAGGATTGTTTCAAGAAAAATATTTTTTTTCTGCTCCATTAGCGAAAGCGACTGGTTCAGATTTGATAATGAAAGAGGGTTTAAGCGTAAGTTCGGATGCATTGAGTTTTAGCACCAAGGGGATTGCTTCATTTGACAAAAAAGGGCTTATCGTGCTTGAGGGACCAGATACAAAAATTAATTATTCGGGAAGTCAAATGCATACTCAAAAACTAGTTATTGAAAATGAAAATATATTCCTTTATGGTGATTCTTTTTTTGAAAATGATTTGTTTTCCTTCTCTTCAGAAGGTCCAATTTACTATTGGACTTATGAGGAAAAAGATGTGCTTTCGGCCAAAAATTTTGATTCTTTTGAATATTCCTTCAACGAGAAAGAGGTTTTAGACATTAAGGGAAAAGATTTTTTAATGTATTTTTATGAAAACGATCAATTGCTGTTGAGGGTTGCTGAATTTTCTTTAGCTTTTAATGATTACTCATTTTTTTCAGAGAATGTTTCAATTCAAAAATTTGAAGATTTTTTACACATTCGCTCAATTCAAGGAGAGATGGAAATTAAAAATGAAAAAAATTCCATTTATGCAAAAGAAATAATTCTTTTTGATGATTTCAGTTGGAAGGCAACAAATGGCGTTAGGGTTGTGTTTTAACATCATGAATCTTCTTAACTATTCAGAACTTTTGAAAAACTTGGTTTTGAGAGACTTGCGTCTCAGGTACAGGAATACTGGATTGGGGTTTTTGTGGTCCTTGGTTCAGCCATTGACAATGTTTTTTGTCTATTATGCTGTTTTTGGGGTTTTGCTCACTGATAAGTTTGGGATGGGAGGAACCACTTACCCGTTTTTATTGATAATTGGTTTATTTACTTTTAATTTCTTTTCTGGAGGGGTTACAAAAGCAACACCATCTATAGTTCAGGCAGGGGGATTGCTCAAGCAGGTTGCTTTTCCGAGAATAGTTCTCCCTTTGTCTTCTGTTTTGGCTGAAGGGGTCCATTTTTTGATGATGTTATTGATACTCATTTTGGCATGTTTTTTGAAATGGTGGCCTTCACATGAATCATTCATGGAGCTTTTGCCGCTTTTGTATTTGCCACTTCTGCTTGTTTTGCATTTGCTTGTAACCTTGGGTGTTGGACTCCTTTTATCCACAATGAATGTTTTTTACAGGGATACAGAACAACTAGCTAACACATTTATGACAATATTATTTTTTGGGACTCCAGTTCTTTATGCTCCCCCTAATTTGGAAAAATTCCAAAGCCTTACTTTTTTGAGCGAAAAAGGTGCTGAAATTGTGTATAAAATTTATTATCTGAACCCTATGACCCACATCATAAAAAGCTATAGGGATGTATTGCTAGATTTAAACAATCCTGATCCAAAGTCTCTTTTGATGGCTTTTGGGCTAGGTCTTTTGTTTTTTGTTTGGGGTTTGTTTGTTTTTAAAAAATCTCAATCAAGGTTTGCAGAGGAGATTTAGCTGTGGCAGGAACAGGCAAATTCAATCTTGACCAAGGAGAGATAAAGGTTCAAAATATAACCAAGTCTTTTTCTCTTGGGGGGAAAAGGAGTTTCAGGGATAGGCTGGCAGGGTTAAAGAATAAAAAAACTTCATTGAAAGTTCTCGACAATATTTCATTAAATATAAAACCAGGAGAGATTATCGGATTGATTGGTAGAAATGGAGCTGGAAAATCAACTCTTTTAAAGTTGTTAGCAGGGATATATTCAGTTGATTCTGGGGATGTGAAAATCAAAGGAAAAGTTGCAAGCCTTTTGGAGCTGGGTGCTGGTTTTCATCCTGAATTAACAGGAAGAGAGAATATACATCTAAATGCCTCTCTTCTAGGGATGAAGGGGAAGGACATAGAGTCAAAAGAGGAATCTATTTTTGAATTTGCAGAATTGGCTGATTTTGCTGATTCGCAAATAAAGACGTATTCAATGGGGATGGTTTTGAGGCTTGCCTTTTCCATAGCGATAGCCTTAGATCCAGATGTTTTTTTACTAGATGAAGTTATAGGTGTTGGTGATTTGTCGTTCCAGCAAAAATGCTTTGCAAAGCTTAATGAATTAAAGGCAGAAGGAAAAACTATACTTTTTGTAAGTCACAATTTAACAATAGTTAGATATTTTGCCGAAAGGCTTCTGTGGCTTGAGGATGGAAAGATTGAGGGCTTTGGAGACAAGCATCAGATATTAGACAGATACAGAGAGAGGTTGGCGGTTTCTGGTGGAGATTTAACAAGAACTAAGCAAGGTGTTCAAAGGTGGGGAGATGGTCCTATTGCAATTGATAATGTCAAGTTCATGGATGCTACTGGAAACGAAACGCATCTTTTTAGGTATGGAGAATCAATGGAGCTTGTTATTCAGCTAGGCTCAAGAGGTGTTATAGACAGCGAAACAGCTGTTATAGCAATCCAGTTTCATGGAGATTATGGACAATCTTTGATTGGGCCAATTCTCCATACTGTTTCAATTCCTGGAGATGGCCCTTGGAAATACAAATACAAAATACAAAAATTACCATTTCTTAGAAGAGAGTTTCTTCTTTCTGTGGGTGTTTTTGAAGATGGAAACCTTATGCAGCCAAGCGATCAGAGAGAAAAAGGTTACAGGTTCACTGTTTTGGATGGAGGAGAAAGGATGACTATGGGTTTGATTGACCCTGGAGGCTCTTGGGAGGGCCCTTTTTAAACTTGAAAAAGGTTCTTGTTACTGGTGGTGCAGGATATGTTGGAACCTCTCTGGTTCCTCTTCTTATAGAGAATAATTTTTCCGTAAGGGTTTTTGATGATTTGTCTTATGGTGATTATGGAATTAAAGAACATTTAAGCAATATCGATTTTATTGAAGGTCCTGTAAGTGATTTTGACCTGTTGAAGAAAAGCCTGAATGGCATAGATGCAGTTGTTCATCTTGCTGGAACAAGCGGTGATCCAAGTTGTGACCTAGATCCGAAAAAATGCTCTCAAGACAATTATGAATCAACAAAAAAGATAGTTGAATTCTGTAAAGAATTAAAGATTGAAAGACTCGCATTTGCTAGTTCTTGCTCTGTTTATGGGGCTCAAGAAGGGATTGTTGATGAGTCCTCAGATCCAAATCCCTTGACTCTGTATGCAAAAACTAAATTAAATTCTGAAAAAGAAGTTGTGTCACTAGAAGGGGGGTCTGCTTTAAGGTTAAGCACTCTTTTTGGAGCTTCAGGAAGAACTAGATGCGACTTGGTTGTCAACTTGTTAACATGCCATGCTTTACAGAATGGAAAAGTGATGTTGTTCGGTGGTGATCAATGGAGGCCTTTGCTTGATGTCAAGGATGCAGCAAGAGCATTTTTTATGGCTATAACACTTGAAAAAGAAAGAGTTAGGGGTGTTTTTAATGTTGGCTCTACTGACCAAAACTTAAAAGTCAAAGAAATTGCTTATTTGTTAAGCAAAGAGGTTAAAGATGTTGATATAAATATTCATCCAGTTGACAGGGATGCTAGAAGTTACAAGGTGTCTTTTGAAAAAATTAAAAAAGAATGGGGTTATTCTTCCGAATATTCAGTTGTTGACGGCATAAGGGAAATTAAGCAATTTCTTGAAGATGGAATTATTGGCGACTGGAAAAATCCAATGTATTCAACTAAAGGGAGGATTTTATGAAAGGTTTTGATGTCAGTAACTTGCCATCGCCTTTTCCTGGATGGGATAGGTATTCGGAAGAGGAAAGAAAAACATCTCTTTTGGAAAGGTGGCAAAACCATAAGTGGGAATGTTTTTTTAAACCAGAAGGCTCTCCGAGATTTCTTTGTGGAAGGAGAATGGTTGATGATGTTGATTCAATTCATTTTTGGGGTGGACAAGATTTGAATCAATTTGATTTAGAAAGCTTGTGGAAAGAAATGCGTCCTTCAGGCCCATGCTGGATTACATGTCCTGCTCCTGCTCCAAGAATGCATCATGTTATTAAGAATTTAGTTGATGCTGGAG
>CAZFBE010000028.1:0-3174 GCA_964517115.1 uncultured bacterium | reverse complement strand
CCTGCTCCTGCTCCAAGAATGCATCATGTTATTAAGAATTTAGTTGATGCTGGAGATGTTTGTGAATTCGTGTTTGATTTTAAAGACATGCTGTTTCCTACAGATGCAAGTTGTTCAATTAGGACTTTAGGTGGAGATGATTTTGATGAAATTTCCGAATTGGTCAAAAAGCAGAAAATCAGATCTAGAGAGGAAAGGGTTGGTCTTGAAAGCAGCAATGATAATTTTTTTAAGTATTGGCAGAAATTGTGTACTTTTGACTTGCTTCCAGTTGGAGCATATAGAAACAATAAACTAGTTGGATTGTTGCATGTTTCTCCCTGGTGCAAGAATATTGATTTATGGAATACAAGTTTATGCGCTGTTCATCCTGATGAGGTGAATAATTTTTCAATTATCCAGGATATGCTTTTGGGGCTGGAGGCTAGGGCAGGAAAAAAAATAAATTCTTTGAAAGTTGGAATTCCGATAGAGTCACCTTCGGCACTTTCTTGTTTTATGAAAGCTGAACCCTCAAGCATTTGGATCAGGAAGATATTTTGGGTTGAAGGTTAGGATTGACTGAAAGGAGTTTAGGTTATGGCAGTTTTTAGTAAAGAATCTCACAGGAACCATGATGGTGTCCATTTTTTCAATGATAAATCTACTGGGCTTAGAGCAATTATTGCAGTCCATGACACTTTACTGGGGCCTGCCTTGGGAGGAACGAGACTTTGGACCTACCAAAGCGAAGAAGACGCTTTGAAAGATGTTTTGAGATTGAGCAGAGGCATGACTTACAAAGCTGCTTGTGCTGGATTAGCGCTAGGCGGAGGAAAGACCGTTATATTGGGACCTCCTCCCCCTGAAGAGGATAAAAGAATGGCAATGTTCCGTGCGTTTGGAAGGGCAGTTGATTCCTTAAATGGGTCTTATGTAACTGCAGAGGATGTCGGAACATCTGTAGAAGACATGGTTGCTGTAAAAGAAGAAACAAATCATGTTACGGGGCTTCCGATTGAAAATGGAGGTTCTGGAGACCCCTCTCCCTTTACAGCCCAAGGTGTATTCTTAGGTTTGAAAATTGCTGTTAAACATCAAATGAACAAAGAGGATCTTGACGATGTTAAGGTTTTGGTTCAAGGTATTGGCCATGTTGGTTGGAGCTTGATTGAAAAACTGACAAAAAGTGGAGCAAGGGTTGTAGTTACAGATATAAATAATGAAATGGTGGAAAAGGCAAAAAGTGAATTTGGATGCAGTTCTTGCGATTCGAACCAATGGATGTTACAAGATGTTGATGTTTATGCTCCTTGCGCTTTGGGGGGCACATTAAATAGTCACACAATACCGTTACTTAAGTGTAAGGTTGTTGCTGGTGCTGCAAACAATCAGTTAGAAAAAAAAGAAGACGCTCTTCGTTTAAAAAGAAGAAATATTCTTTATTCTCCAGATTATGTTATTAATGCTGGTGGTTTGATTAATGTTGATCTTGAAAGAAATGGCAATTGGAATAAAGAAATTGCAACAAAAAAAGTTGGGAAGATAGCTGAGAGCTTAGATGAGATTTTTTCAAGGGTTGAAAAAAGTGAAAACTTAACAACAAGACAAGCGAGTTCTGAACTTGCAAGAGAAAGGCTTAGGTCTGCTGCTTCTGAACAGGGTTCAGATAAAAATGACTGGTAATTTTAGCAAAAAAGAACTAATTCGTTATAGTCGCCAAATGTCAATTCCCGAAATAGGCAAAACTGGACAGGAAAAACTAAAAGGATCTTCCGTCCTTGTTGTTGGTCTTGGAGGGCTTGGAAGCCCTGCAGCAATTTATTTAGCTTCTGTCGGAATTGGAAAATTGGGGATTTGTGATTTTGATTCTGTAAGTCTCTCTAATGTCCATAGGCAGATTATCTACAACTCTCAAGATTTAGGTTTAAAAAAAACAGCAGTTGCAGGCAATTATTTAAAGAATTTGAATCCAGATGTTGATATTGTTTGTCACGATTTGAAGCTTGATTCAAGCAATGCAAGAGAAATCATTCGTGAGTATGATTTTATTTTGGACGGGTCAGACAATTTTCCCACAAGATATCTTGTAAATGATGCCTGTAAGCTGGAAAATAAAATAAATGTACACGCTTCCGTTTTCAGGTTCGATGGGCAGCTTTCAGTTTTTTGTTCCAAGGATGGTCCTTGTTATAGATGCATGTTTCCAAACCCTCCGAAACCAGGGAGTGTTCCAAGTTGTGCTGATGCTGGTGTTGTTGGTGCTCATGTTGGAATAATTGGCAGTATGCAGGCTTTAGAGGTTATTAAAATCATTACCGGACTGGGAACTCCTTTAATAGGTAAAGTATTGTCGATTGACTCTTTAGATATGGAGTTTAAAACTTTCAAACTCTTAAAAGATAAAAATTGTTTACTTTGTGGCTCTGATCAAAAAATAAAAGAATTGATTGATTATGAAAATTTTTGTGGTTCTCCTCTAGGTTCTGAATTGAATAGGGTGGAAGAGACAACCGTTAAAGAGCTTTTTGACCTTAGGGAAAATGAAGTTCCGCATGATCTTCTAGACGTTAGGGAGGAGGGGGAAATACTGATGGCAAAGATTGACGGGGCTTTATGGATTCCAATGGGAGAGTTGGTTCAAAGATTGAATGAGTTGAACCCAGGAAAAAAAACCATTGTTCATTGCAAGTCTGGCGCGAGGTCGGCAAATGTCGTTAGTTATTTAAAAAGTGTTGGGTTTTCCGATGTAAAAAACTTAAAAGGCGGAATACTTGCATGGTCTAGAGAAATAGACTCAAACGTTTCAGAATATTAGTTTTTTATAAGGCATTTTTCATACAGTTCTAGATATTCATTCACTATTTTTTCTTTACTGAAACTTTCTGCTCTTTTCCTTGCATGGAATCTTCCTTTGCCCATTGTTGATAATGCAAGTCTGGATATTTCTTTTGGATTCCTGCTTGTCGTTGTTTTGAAAAAGTCTCCTTTTGTACCCAAGACCTCTTTAACACCTCCAACCTCTGTTGCAATTACAGGAGTTCCGCATGATAGTGATTCAAGAATCGTCAATCCAAAAGATTCAATTTTGCTAAGATTCAGCAAAATGTCTGAATGGGGGTAAACCTCTTCTACATTTTTTATCTCCCCTAAAGATTCAACATGATTCCTGATCCCCATTTTTTCTGAAAGTTC
>CAZFBE010000027.1:0-12188 GCA_964517115.1 uncultured bacterium | reverse complement strand
TTTAGTAAATCATAATATTTTTAATAAGATAATTGGTTATGAAAAGCGATCATTCGGTTGAAATGTTTGAAAAACTAGCTCCAAAATACGATTTGATGAATAAAGTGATTACATTTGGGCTCTATAGAATCTGGCAAAAAAAATTAGTTCAGGAACTAAAGGTGAAAAAAAAGGACAGGGTGCTTGATCTCGCCACGGGAACTGGGGATATAGCTATGATACTTGCAGAAAATGGTGCCGAAGTTTTTGCAAGTGACCTTTCTTTGAATATGTTAAAAATAGCAAAAAAAAGATCAGTGAAAGAAAACTTGGAAATTAAATTTTTCAAAGACGATGCATCAAAGCCAAAACTAGACAATCTTGATGCAATAACCATTAGTTTTGGAATTAGGAACATTCCAAATATAAAAAAAACAATAGAAAATCATGTTAACTCTTTGAAAAAAGGAGGGCATTGGGGCTGTTTGGATGTTGCTGAACCTGAAAATTTTACTACAAGGTTTTTCTTTAATTTATGGATGTCAATTATGCCTTTTTTATCTAGATTTTTCAATGCTCCCGAAGAGTCTTATCTTTATTTAAAAAACTCAGTAAAAACATTCCCCAGGATAGACATGATGAAAAGAACAATGGAAGATTCTGGATTGAAAGTAACCTACGCAAAAGAACTACTTCCAATGGGAGCAATCCTTTTAATAGGCGAAAAAGAATAAAAACCTAAAAAGACAGAAGTTCAAAAGAAAAAGACAGAAGTTTTTCTTCAGTGTCAAAAACCATCTCCAAAGCAATTCCATTGAATGACTTTATTAAAGAAACTTCATTTGTAACAAAATCACTTTTGTTGATATCCCATTCAGATACCGTCCTAAAAGCCCAACCTTCTGAAAAGTTCACAAATGAAGAAAAATAAGGGCCTTCCCAGGAAAAACCCTGTCGAGATGGAATTGGATTCAGCCCTTCAACCTGTCTTTGCCCAAGGCCAAAAACAAAATTTGATTTTGATAAATATTTCTTGAAATAAAGATTAGCCCCGATAGATTCATAATTCTTTGAATTGCCAGAAAGGCGAGAAAAATGAAAATCAAAAACAGAATTTCTAAATTCTTTTTCAAATAGTAAACTACCTCCTGAAACATTAAATAAGGAACTGTCGTCTACAGAAAACCTCCCACTTTCGAGAACAAGATCAAATCTTTGATTTCCATTCTTTGAAAAAGTATTCATTTTGTAAGATGGCGAGGAAGATACCCAATAACCACTTCCATTTTTATCAACCTCAAAAACAGAACCTAAACCAATAGAAAAAGATGCCTTGTCCCCTATTGGGAGCTTTCCATCAATAAACAATTCAGTTTTACCAGATTCACTAGTTGTTAACGAGCTTGATAACAATCCTCCAAAAACACCGAAATCCTTTAACTTGAAACTCAACATAACCCCTTCATCTTCGTGATTTTGCAAAACAGGTGCGAAAGTAAGAATGTTACTAAATTCATCTTCTGAACGAAACTGTCTCTTCATCCTTTTTAAAGAAAATATTTTTTTAGAAAGTACATAGAAATCTATATCTTCAAAATTCAACTCGTACAAATCTCCTTCTATTTTTTCTAAAGTACATTTTTTTGCACTAATCAAAAACCCCGAATCAGCCAATGGTTCCCAATTTCCAAAATTAATATTTGAAAAAGTCCATTTTTTATTTTCGTATAAAAAATCCTCTCCTTCAAATATCCAACTTGGAGAAAGGGGGTCTAGAGACCTAATGTCTAATTCAAAATTTTCAGAAACTAATTTTTCTATTGAATTTTTATCACTATCGAATTCTCCATCAATCCCACTTAAAGAGAACACAAGGTTTCCAGAAATCAACTCTGTTAAAGAGGATGAGGAGAAAAAAGAATACTCAGTATCAAATTTTATAGACTCAGAAAGAACTGTCAAGCCCTCTGTTTCAAAAACAACATTTCCTTTTGCCTCTATAGATTTCCCATCAATGTAATTTACCTCTTCCGCGAAGAAATTTGGTGAAAAAATAAAAATAAATACTTGTAAAAAATTTATAAAATTCACTTTTCAAGAGATGCCAAAATAAAAACATTTTCCAAAAGCATAGCCACAGTCATAGGGCCAACTCCGCCTGGCACAGGAGTTATTGCTTTTGCGAGTTTGGAAGCTTCTTCATATTCGACATCCCCGACAAGACCCTCATCGGTCCTTGTTATTCCAACATCAAGAACATGGGCACCTTTCTTAATCCACCCCCCTTTTATCAAACCAGGCATTCCAGTTGCTGCTACAACAACGTCAGCTTCTTTCACCTTTCCTTCCAAATCCTTAGTCCTACTATGAGCAAGTGTAACAGTAGCATTTGCATGCGTCAGCAAAGTAGCCATCGGAAAGCCAACAAGAATGCTCCTGCCAACAACTATTGCATTCTTGCCATTCAAATCACACCCTGACTCTTGTAAAAGCCTCATGCATCCTTTAGGGGTACAAGCTGCAATAATATTTTCTTTCCTTATCAAGGAACCTAAACTTGCAGGAGTCAATCCATCAACATCTTTAGACGGTGGAATTTTTCTTATAACCTCATCTGAATCCAAGTGAGAAGGAAGTGGCATTTGAACAAGTATCCCATGAATATCTGAACTCATTCCCCACTCTTCAACAATCCTATTAACCTGGTCTTGGCTTGAGGAAGAGGGAATCTTTTTTACCAAGGAATTGATGCCGACCTCAGCTGCAGCTTTCTCCTTAGCTTTCACGTATATTGAACTAGCAGGATCCTCTCCTACAAGAAGCACCGCTAAAGTGATGTCTTTCCCAAGCAAAGAAACCTTTTTTCTGACTTCATCTCTAACCAATGAAGAAATGTGCTTTCCGTCAATTTTCATTTGGACCATAGATTGTAGATTATCTTTTCCAACCTTCTAGAAATTAATCTTGTTACGATGAAGTCCCTATCAGTCATAGGCTTCACCAAAACAGAGTCTATCTTTGCAAAAATTGCAGCTAAATGATCTGTGAAAACCTGATCTCCAATCAATAACACATCTCTTGTTTCAAATCCATTATCCCTAATCCAATTTCTTATTGAAAAAGGAAAAGGTTTGTAAGCAACAAATACATCAAGATTTAATATTTTCGACAAATCCTGAGCTCTTTTTTTTGAGGTATTTGAAGCAAGTGCGATCTTGATTTTTTTCTTTCTTATAGAGGATAGCCATTTTCTTTTTTTTTCGGAAATGGATTTCTGATGATGCTTGAGAAGCGTATTGTCAACATCAATCAAAATTGCTTTGTATTTTTCTACCTGATCCATGCTTATATCTTCCAGCCTTTCAGAAAAAAATGTTGGTTTAGGAATCACTTTCAAAATCCTCCCTTAATAACTTTATATACCCTAAGTGTTCATCATAAGTCTCAGAAAAGTAATGATTAACCCCATCTTTATCAAGAACATAAAAATAATAACTGTGATTTGCAGGGTTAATCGCCGCATTGATACTTGAAAAGCTAGGAGCAGAAATAGGCCCGGGAGGCAAACCTGAATATTTATAAGTGTTATATTCACAATCTATATCTAAATCTTTGTAAAACAACCTTGTAGGTTTTTCTGAGTCTAAAAAATCAGATTTTAAAGAGAGTTCAAAACAAAATAAAACAGTTGCATCAATTTCAAAATTCATGTTTTTTTTAGCTCTATTTCCTATCACCCCTGAAATGATCTTTTTTTCACTTTCAACCTTGGTTTCAGATTCAATAATTGAAGCAATTGTAAAAATCCTCTTCACTTCATCTTCAGGCAAGTTTTCCTTTTCCATAAAATCATTTGAAAACACAAATAAAGGATTAATTATTTTCAAGTATTTTTTTCTATAAGACTGAAATGAACCTGCTTCTATCTCATGTGACTCAAAACCTTCAACAAGATCTAACTTATAGGTGTTGGCAATGATGTAATTTGATTTGTAATCATACATTTTTTTATTTTTACAAATTTGATCATTCTCAAAAATCAAATTACACAATTTTTTATAAGAAGAAACCAATGACTCTCCTTCGTAAATAGTAACTTTTTTATAATATGGTCTATATTCTTCTAATTTTTTAGATATCTCCCAAGCCCATTCTTCCCCTGTCAAATGAATTGGTCCAACATTCAACCTCGTATCCCCATTTGTAAAACGCCAAATAAAAAGAAGAGAGGCTGGATGCCTGATAATCTTTTCTTTGTGTAATTTTTTTAAAATTTCTCTTGGGCCAAAATGAACTTCTGAATTTGAAGGATTCCAAATAACATATTCTCCAGAAACACCTGTCGGACCAAAAAAAAGGAAGAAAGAAACAACTAAAAAACCGATAATTAAAGATAAATTTTTCAAAAATACTTATTTTCCAAAATTATAAACCCCAAGAAATAAAGAAGAATTAGAATCATGTACCATGAAAACAAAAAATATATTTTTTTTAAGTGTGTTTTTGTTGTTTTCTTCATGTACAAACATATTTGTTGAAGAAGAAAACCCTCTTGAAAAAATGCAAAAAACAATGGATGCAATGCAAGAGCAAAGAAATGCAATTCCAGTTTTTGGCCTTTATGGATTTTCCCCAGTTGATGTTGAAGAAGATGACTTGTGGATTGGAGATATAGCAACATTTGGAGTCCAGTGGAGAATACAACCAAAAGAACTTCAGTGGGGTTTTGCTAGTCCACACTGGCTAGGAACCAATATTGGCACCCATGCAAGGCTTTTAAAAAATTCTCCAACCTTGCAGGAAGTTCGCATACTAAATGAAATACTCGATATAGATAAGTTCTATCTTGGGGAATACAGTTTTGAGGCTGATGTCGTAAAACTGACAATATACCTGTTTGAAGACGACCAAAAGAAAAAATTGGTTGAAGAGTCAGATAATCTCGAAAATTTATACAACTTAATCTCATTGACAACAGAAAAACTAATCAAGGACTTAGGCGTAGAGGGAGAGGTCGAATGGACTGAAGATCAAATACCAAAAACAAAAGAAGCAATGGAGGAGTTTGCATGGGCAAGTAGATACCTAGATAGCAAATGGTATGGATATGGCTTAGTTCATTTAAAGAATTTGATAGAACTTGAGCCAACTTTTCTTCCCGCATATAGAAGCCTCCTCTCAATATACAGAAATCAAGATAATTTAGATGCAGCTGTTGAACTGCTGTCAGATATAAAAAATGCCCAAAACGACCCTGTAATACAAGACAATATTGGAAAAATACTTTTTTTCAAGGGAGATTACAAAAATGCAGAAATAGCATTTAGAAATTCCCTTTCGATAAACCCTCAAAACTCTGATGCAATGTATTACTTGGGAAAGATAGCAGAAGCCCAAGGGAACGAAAAACTAAGACAATCAATGATGAAGAGTTTTTTGGATATGGGTAGCACTGGTGGAGCTTTACAGGCTGCAGCAAGGGCTTCAATGCAATTCAGCAACTCAAACGCAATAATCACACTAAAGCAAAGATGGAAAGATAGAAATCTTTCAAGATTGCCTCCTGATTCTTACCCTGTATCTGTAAATAAAACACTGACCCTCATTGAGGAAAAGGCTCTTTACGATGGTGGAAAAATTGGCTTTCCTACAGGTGTTGTAAGTGATTTGGATGGCTTTTGGGTTTCAGTACACTACAACAACTATGGCGAAATTATCAAGTTTGATTGGAATGGAAAAATCATAACAAGGATAAAAGACAAATTACTAGAACCAAAACACCTTACATTCCATGAAAATAAACTTTACATATCAGATGTAAGAAAAGATCTTATTTACAAATTGGAAGAAAGCGAACTGATTGAATGGTCAAAAGGTGTAAACAAAATCGAAGGACTAACATCAAGCCCTTTTGGAATATGGGCAATAGACAAGAAAAGATCAACAGCAGTTCTTCTTGACTCAGATGGAAAAAAGGCAAAGGTTCAAAAAGAAAACTCTGAAACTGGAGAAATTGAAGAGAAAACAAAACAATTTATACTAAAGAAAAAAATATCGACACCCTTCTCTCAGCCAACCGATATTGAATGGGGGAAAAATGATCTTTTTTGGGTTCCTGACGAAGCCATGGGTTCAATTGTTGGTTACGACAGTGATGGAAATGAAGTTGACAGAATTGGTTTAAATGGAGTTGGCCCTGGAGAGTTACTAGCTCCACACGGCATAACATTCAACAATGGCTGGACCTTCGTTTCAGACACTGGAAACTCGCGAATTCAGGCTTGGGATGAAAATGACATCCTGAGAATCATGTATGGAAACAATGAATCTCCATCTGACATATTTAATAGCCCATTTGGAATTGCCGTGTCTCCAGATCAAAAAACTCTAGCAATAACAAATCCAGGTTCAAATAGAGTTTTAGTATTTGGAATAGAAGATAAAAATTGAATCTCCCTAAAACGCTAGAAAAAAAGATAAAAAAAATCAAGTTGCCTCAGGCTTTTGGTTGCCCTTCCCCATCGCTCTTGTCTTGCCTTGCTGTATCAAAAAGAAAAAAAATTATATTAGTCGTTCCAAAAAGCGACTTAAGGGTTTTTCAGAAAATTTTAAAATCAGCTAAGCGTCCTTTGAATCAAAAATGCCTTCCTTCAAGGAATGAAGGCTTGACTCTTTTGACATATGAAGAGATTAAAAAATTCAAGACAAAATCTTCTGATGAAGTTACGTGGAAGAATGGTGAAAAACTTCATGATGAATACAGTTTGAAAGACTATTTAAAATCAATTGGATACGCAAAAAAACCATATAAGCCTGAAGCAGAGGGGGAATGGCATATTGTTGGAGATCGATTGCATATATGGATACCGAACCAAGAAGAACCTATCAATTTTGATTTATTTGGAGAAACTTTAGATGATCCAAGATATAAAAAAATAATAATTCCATCCCTTGTTGACGGAGACAAGATAAAAAAAAGCGACTACGCTAAATTAGGAGAGTGGTGGCTTTATAGAAATGGAGAAATCGAAGAAGAAATTACCCTTCCAAAAAATATCAAAAGAATTGAAATTTCATCGATACCGAAACCAAACGATATTTTTAGAGTCACATATAGTGATAATGTTTTTTCAGGAGAAAAAGAGGAAAAAGATTGGGAAAATTTTTTAAAAATAAAAAAGATAAACCTAATACGTTCTGGAAAAAATAGAGAATGGGAAATCGACTTGCATTCTCATGAATATTGGGAAAAACTAGACATATGGATATCTCCAAAACCTAATGGGGAAAAAGATAAAAAAAGAATATTCTCTCTAGACAATCTTGAAGTTGGAGAGCATTTAATCCATAAAGATCATGGAGTTTGTAAGTTTGGTGGACTAAAAATAACATCGGTAAGTGGCAAAAAGAAAGAATTCATGAGACTTTTTTTTGATGGCAATGATGAAATTTTAGTCCCTGTAATTCTCTTGAATCGTGTTCAGAGATATATTGGGCCAAAAATAAAAAAACTGGATAAACTCGGAGGGAAAAAATGGCAAAAGAAAGTCACCAAAACAAAGAAAGAAACATTGGATTTTGCAAAAGACCTTTTCAAGCTTTACAACAGTAGGAAAAATACAAAGAGAGAGAAGGTGTGGGAAAAAGACTCTGAGCTTGAATACATGTTTTCAAATAGTTTTCCCTACAAATTAACAAGTGAACAACTGCTTGCATTGAACGAGATCCTCCAAGATATGTCATCGAAAAAAATAATGAACAGGATTCTTGCAGGAGATGTCGGCTATGGAAAAACAGAGGTTGCTTTAAGGGCTGCATTCAGGGTTCTTATTAACAATTCTCAAGTTGCGCTCCTCGCTCCAACTACCGTTTTAGTACAACAACACTACACAAGAATCAAAAAAAGATTAGAACAGTTTGGAATTGAATGTTTTAATCTATCCAGGCTTACTTCTGCAAAAGGAAAAAAGGAAGCTCATGAAAAGATAAGTAGCGGAAAATGTTGTTTTGTTGTTGGAACTCATGCGCTGCTTAATGATGAAATTGATTTTAAAAAATTAGGCCTCCTGATAATAGATGAAGAGCAGAGGTTTGGCGTTAAGCATAAAGAAAAATTGACGATAAAGAACAAGTACGTAGATGTTTTGACATTATCAGCAACACCCATCCCAAGAACATTGTTTACATCCTTGGTTGGACTGAAGGATGCAACAACAATAACAACACCCCCAAGAGGAAGAAAGCCGATTAAGACAGTTATAAAAAGATGGAATGAAAATTATGTTATTGAATCAATAGAAAAAGAAATAGAAAGAAATGGAAAAGTTTTCTTCCTGCATAATCACATCCATACAATCAAACAAAGAGAAAAGTGGCTCAAAGAAAGATTTTCAAATGTGATTACAGTGCATGGGAGACTAAGTTCAAAAACATTAGAAAATCGGATTTTAGAATTCCTAAAAACACCAAGATCAATACTCCTAACAACAACAATAATTCAGAATGGTGTTGATTTTGAAAATGCCAATACCATCATTGTCGAGGACACCACAAGACTTGGCTTGTCACAGCTTCATCAACTAAGAGGAAGAATTGGAAGAAGGGACAAGAAAGGTATTGCTTACTTTTTCACACCAGAAAAAAAAGAGATCTCAATACAGGTCCGACAAAGGCTGAGAAAACTTTCCCAATATAGTGATTTAGGAGCTGGGTTCTCGATTGCAAAAGCTGATTTAGAACTTAGAGGTGCTGGTGAAATTCTAGGAACAAATCAATCAGGACACATTTGGCAACTTGGCTTGGAGTTCTTTTCTGAAATACTATTTGACTCAGTCAACTACCTAAAAAAATCAAAAATAAAAAAACATCCGGAAATTTCAATACCTTTCTTTGGCATGCTTCCAAAGCATTATCCCGAAAAGGAAAAATTGTCAATGTACTCTTACATTTTCGAAGATGCAAGTGAAAAAGACATAAGAGATTTAAAAACAGAATGGTATAAAGAAAATCAAATTAACAACTCGGTTGAAGATCTTCTTTTGAGTTCCATGGTTTACAAGATAGCAAAATCCCTGCCTATACAAAAAGCATCTTACAGAAATGACCATTTGGAGATAGTCCTGAATGAAAAATCTACAAAGAAAAAACTTCACAACTGGACTTCAGAAAAAAACATCCTTAAAATAAAAACAGAACCTGAACCAAGAAAAATGCTTGAAGAATTAGAAAAGTTAGAAAAAATTATTTCCTAACTTACTGTATCTCTTGAAGAATAACTAACAGCTCTTTTAAAGATACCTCTTCCCATGTTTTGTCTAAAATTCCATACCAATCAAGGTCTCCATAAACTCGTGTTTCTCCATTTGCCATTGTTCCATTTAATGGCCAATAAGCCCAATCAAGATCATTTTCTTTTAGGTATCTAACAAAATTTAAAAACCAATAACCACTAACTGATGAATTTTGGACACAAGACAAATCATTACTGCATGTTCCAAATTCTCCAATCCAAACAGGAGCAGTCCATAATTCCCCTTCTTCTAAAACAAAACCCCAAGAATAATCAAAATTTTTTTTCATCTCTTCGTAATCTTGGAATTCTGAATGGAACCAGCTGTAGTCATGAATCGAATAAACAAGCCTATTTGGAACTGAAAATGAAATCGGCCTTTCAATAACCCCCCTTAAATCAGAAGCATAATTTATACCTTCAACAACAATCAACTTGCTTGAATCTATTTTCAAGATAGCCTCTCCTGCCCGTATTGCAGCAGCCCTCCAATCAGTCCCTTCAACACCACCCCAAGTCGCCCCATTCCTAAGCTCATTTCTTAAATCAAACCCAACAACACCCGGATGACCCTTGTATCTAAGAGTTAAATTTTCCCAGCTTCTTATCCAGGATTCTTCAGGATAATCCTGAGTGTACCAAAGCCCGTTTTCAAGACTGTACCAAACAGCTTCGCTGGAATGGTTGTCAAGTATCACAACAAGCCCTTCTCTCCATAGAGAATCAATTACAGAATCCATAACCTCAATAGGCTTCATCCCTTTCATTTGGGGGTTGGCAAAAATAACACTATCATCAACAGGGTTTTCTTGAAGGGTCATTTCAATAGAAAAAGGAAGACGTACAGAATTAAATCCAAGTGAAGAAATTTTTTTTGAGATTTGATCTACATGCAAAATTTCCAAACCAGCAGGAACATAATCTAATTCCTCAAAACCATACCAGTTGACCCCAGAAAACTTAAATCTTTCGTTTTCTGCATCCATCACCCAGCGACCTTCTGTATGAAAAGGGACAGAGGGTTTTTGAAATTCTTGTTTTAAAAAAAAGAGAAAAAGGTAAAAAAAATTCATCAAATGCTAATGTCGTAGGTAACTATCTCCAACCTATGCCCATCAGGATCATCAAAATAAATAGAGTAGCAGTTGCCATGATCAACAAATTTATACTCAATACCTCTACCCTTAAGCTCTTCACAGCTTTTTTCCCAGTTTTTAAAATCTGAACCGAAAGCTAAATGCTGAAATGCCAAATCGGTTCTTTTTGGGTGCTCTCCTGGGTTCTCACCCGCAGGAAAGATTGCCAACCACTGATCTCCTAAAGTTATCTTTAGTGGATTTCCGGGTTTATTGACACCAACAACCTCAAAGCCCAGAACATCCCTGTACCATTCAGCTGATTTTTCTGGATCTGTAACCGTTAAGGCTACATGGTTTATTCCATCAAGCTTCATTTATCCCCATAACAACAGATTTGGTTGCCATGTAATGCTCCAAGGCTTCGTAACCATGTTCTGACCCAAGTCCACTTTCTTTCATTCCTCCGAAAGGAAGCTCATCGTAAATCTTTGAAATGCTATTAATCCAAGTATAGCCAGATTCAATTTTTTCTGCAGCCCTCATTGCAGCATCCAAATCCTTGGTCCAAACAGAAGAACCTAAACCAAAAGGACTGTCATTTGATTTCTCAATGGCCTCATTCATTCCTGAAACCTTCCATAATGGCAAAGCTGGACCAAAAACTTCTTCCGTATTCATCTTGCTATCTTTAGAGCAGTTTTCTAGAACTGTTGGCATCAGGTAGTTACCCTTGTCATAAGAATCTCCAGAAGGTCTGTTTCCACCTACAAGAATTTTTGCTCCCTTGTTTACAGCGTCATTAAATTGACCTTCAACTTCTTCTCTTTGTCCCTCTGTATGCAAAGGCCCCATCCTGTTTGAAGTATCAAAACCTGAACCCACTGTAATTTTCTTAACTTTTTCAATTAACTTTTCTTTGAATTCTTCATAAATCGGCTCATCTATAAAAACTCTTTTGACAGCCAAACAGGCCTGCCCACAATTAAAGAACCTTCCAACAGAACATGCTGAAACTGCCTTGTCAACATCTGCATCAGACATAACAATGAAAGGATCACTTCCGCCCAGTTCAAGAGTTACCCTCTTGACTGTTGAAGATGCCTTGCTCATCACATCTTTTCCAACTGGTGTTGATCCTGTGAATCCTATTTTTGCTACATCAGGGTGAGTTGCTAATCTCTCTCCAACAACACCTCCTGGACCACAAACAACATTCAAAACTCCTGCAGGAAGCCCCGCATCAAACATGATTGAAGCAACCTTAAGGACCGTTAGTGGCGTTGTGCTTGCTGGTTTTAAAACAAAAGTATTCCCAGCAATTAGCCCCGGTCCCAATTTGTTACCCGCTAAAGACAATGGAAAATTCCAAGGTGTTATAGCTCCACAAACACCTAAGGGCCTCTTTAATATCAAGCCCATCCTGGCAGGATTTTGATCTAAGTTCGGAACAGATCCCCCTCTTAGAGATTTGGCCATTCCAGCATAATGCTCCAAAGTGTGTGCAAACCTGAAAATTTCCATTTTTGCTTCCTTGATTGGTTTTCCTTGCTCCGAAGTAAGCAATGCTGAAAGTTCATCTACATTTGACTTTACAGCATTAGCACAAGAATAAAGTATTTCACCTCTTCTCGCTGCAGAAAAAGCCCACCAACATTCAAAAGCATTCTTTGCTGCCGATACTGCAATATCGACAATTTTTTCGTTACCTGAAGCTACAGACCCAACAATAGAGCCATCCGCAGGATTCAAAACCTTGGATGAATCGTCCCCTGTTAACTCTTTTCCATTTATAAAAAAACCCATATTAATCATTTTGCACATCCTTATGTAAATCCATTAAT
>CAZFBE010000026.1:12196-12807 GCA_964517115.1 uncultured bacterium | reverse complement strand
GATGAAGGGGTTGCCAGCAGGAGCTCTTGATGCAAAAAAATTAAGAACTTTTGAAAATGCTTTGGATTCATTAACCCCTGAAGAAAGGAAAACAGGGAAGGTTTCAAAAGAAAGAATTAAAGAGGTTGCAAAAGCAAATAACCTAAAAGACAGGGAGGTCAAGGGAATCCTTGATTTCTTTAAAGCAATGAAGAGCAACAACGGAGGAAAATATGGAATTAAAAATTAGACTAGCAAGGGTTGGCAGGAGAAAACAGCCTGCTTACCGTATTGTTGTGACAAAGGCAAGATCAGCAAGAGCAAATAAGGCTCTTGAGATAATCGGCCAATATGGGATAAGTTTTCCAGGAAGCCCTTTGAAGGTTAATTTAGAAAAATACGATGCATGGGTTTCTAAGGGTGCACAACCAACAGAAAGAATAAGAAAACTAGTTAACACTTATAAAGCCGCCAAAACAAATGATATTTTGCTACAGGCAGAAGAGTTGAGAGGGCCTAGAAAAAAGGTTGCTCCTCCGAAAGAAATCATGGAAGAGGCAAAGGCGGAGGCCCCAGCGGAAGAGGCAAAGGCGGAGGCCCCAGCGGAAGAGGCAAAGGCGGAGGCCCCAGCG
>CAZFBE010000026.1:0-12096 GCA_964517115.1 uncultured bacterium | reverse complement strand
GAAGAGGCAAGCAAGGAGGAATAAGATGGATAATTATGCAGAATTATTAAAAAATATAATCGCGCAATTAGTTGATAGTGAAGAGGTAGAAATAGTTTCTGAATTTGATGAAGATGATGCAACAGGACAATTGATAATTAAAGTTCCTGAATCTGAAAAAGGTCGTATTATTGGAAAATCTGGAAGAACTATTCAATCTCTGAGATCTGTTTTTGGTGCTATTGGAGCAAAAAATGGACATCGGGTTTTTGTTGATTTAGAAAAAGACGAAGACGAAGAAGAGTAGTAAGTATTTATTAATTAAGTTATGGAAACTCTAAATGTGGATGTTGTGAGCATTTTTCCCTCTATGATTGAGGGGTATTGCGAAGGTTCTTTATTAAAGAAAGCTCAGGATGAAGGGTATCTTAATTTACGATGTCACGACTTAAGAAAATGGAGCCTTGACAACAATCACAAATCAGTTGACGACACTCCATTTGGAGGGGGTGCTGGAATGGTCATGCGACCAGAGCCATTTTTTTCAGCAGTTGACTATATAAAGGAAAAGCATTGGCAGAAAGAGGACCCTGAAGTTATATTACTTTCCCCGCAAGGAGAAAAATTAAACCAGGGATTAGCATCAGATTTAGCCTCAACAAAAGGCTTTATCTTGCTTTGTGGAAGGTATGAAGGAGTGGATGAACGCATTAGAACAGGACTTGCAACACGAGAGATTTCGGTTGGAGATTTTGTTCTTATGGGGGGAGAGTTAGCAGCTTTGAGTTTGATTGAAAGCACAACAAGGTTACAAAAAGGGCTTATTTCAGAAAGATCTTTGGAAGAAGAGTCTTTCTCAAATAATTTATTGGAATATCCTCAATATACAAAACCAAGAGATTTTAAAGGGATGAAAGTCCCTGAAGTTTTGCTATCGGGAAATCATCAAAAAATCAATTCCTGGAGAGAGGAACAGGCTTTAAACAGGACACAACAAAAAAGACCTGATCTAATTAAAAGCAAGTAAAGGAGAAAAGTTATGGCTATAAAAATAAATTCAAAAGTAGAGGCTTATCTGAAGAAAAAACAAAAAGATGTTATCAGTTTCAGAGCGGGAGATACGATAAAGGTTGTTTACAGGGAAGACGACAAGGACAAAGGGCAACCAATGCAAACATTTGAAGGCGTTTGTATAGCAAAAAAAGGGGGAGTTCAGCCAGGGGCAACTTTCACCCTTAGAAAAGACAGCAGCAATATTGGTGTTGAGAAAACTTTCCCACTGTTTAGTTCAAGATTGGAAAAAATTGAAATTGTAAGAAAGGGAAAGGTTAGAAGAGCAAAGCTTTTTTACCTAAGGGGGCTTTCCAAGAGAGCTGCCAGGATAAAAGAAAGACGATAATTTTATTTTGCAAAAAATTCTTTCTGTAAAAGCTATAGGCAAGTTCGAAAGTATAGACCCAGTATTTTTAGAAGATTTCCCAGAAGGCGTTATAGGTACTGATTATGGCAAGCTCCAAACAAAGAACGAGATTGGAAAAAAGGTTTTTTGGGAAAAAGGAACAATATTGGCTCTGCAAACGTTTCGACATGGAAAAATTAGGATTTTTCATGATGAGTCTAATTTTAAAAAATACATAACCGCACAACCAACATTCAAGTCAGTCTGTTTGGACTGGGCAGAATCTATTGGTTTTGCTATGTTTTGGTTTGCGGTCATATCAACGTGGCTTTTTTGCTCTTTTGTCGTTCCTACAAAATCAATGGTCCCAAATCTTGTAGTCGGAGACAAACTATTTGGCCTGAAGGCTTCTTATTATTTTTCTGACCCACCAAGAGGAAGCATGGTCATTTTTGAACCTCCGGCAGAGGTAAAAAGGCTAGACGGGGAGTTGTGGGTTAAAAGGGTGATTGCTGGTCCGGGAGACAATGTTTCAATAGATGGTGGCTCAGTTTATGTTAACGGGGAAAAACTACCTGAAACATATACCACCGGGAAGAAAACTTCTTCTTATAGCGGAGAATATAACGAAGGTTTTCATGATGGCCCTAAAATGAAAGAAGTGAGAAGAGAATGGAAGATTCCAAAAAAAGGAGAAGAGGGTTCTGGCTGGTTTGTTTTAGGTGATAATCGAGAAAATTCATTTGATTCTCGATCTTTTGGGCCTATCCCCGACAACAACATAAGGGGGAGGCCTTGGTTTATTTGGTCTCCATTTTCAAGGATAGGGACCGTTCCTAATTTATATACTGATGATTAACCCTTGGAAAAAATTAGAAAAAGTTAGTTTGTTTTTGGAGGTTCTTGACTCAAGAGCCCCAAAATCAACAACTTCGCTTACATTTAGGAAGGAATTTAAAGGTAGGTCAAAAATTATCTTTTTAATGAAAACGTCTTTGTCTGACAAGGGCATTACAAGATCTTGGATCAGACATTACCAGTCTTCAGGGTTTATGGTCTTAGGTATCGACAAGAGCAACAAAAGATCAATTTCAGAAGCACGCGCCTCTCTTGGAGATTGGGCAAAGCACAGAAGTAGAACTCGTCAAATACGGGCTAGTGTTGTCGGTATTCCCAACACGGGGAAGTCAAGCTTGATAAATGCACTTGTAGGGAGAAAAAGACAAGCAACAGGAGACAAGGCGGGGATTACAAGGGGAGAAGAGTGGATTAAGCTGGTTGATGGAATTATGCTCCTTGACCAACCAGGGGTTATAGGGGATGATGATGTGGATTTGGATTCTTACTGGAGAAGGGTTTGTTGCGGAGCTGTTCCTGAAGGAGATTACGATTCTGAGTTTATTGCCATGCAGCTTATAGCTAGTTTAAACAAATCAATTCCTGGCTGGGAAGAAAACCTCAACCTTGCTGGAGATGATGAATCAGAAGAGGATTTTTTGTCAAGGTTAGCTGTCAGGCAGGGCTTTATGCTTCCTGGAGGAAGATTAGACAAAAATGCAGCTGCACTCAGGCTTATTAAAATTTACAGAAAAGGAAAATTTGGAAGAATATCACTGGAAAAACCAGAATAATAGGAATAGATGAAGCAGGGAGAGGGGCTCTTGCTGGGCCCGTTGTTGCTGCATGTGTTTTGTTGAATAAAAACATTCAAGGACTTCAAGATAGCAAAAAAATCACGCAAAGAAATAGAGAAATATTGTTTAACAAGATAGAAAAAAATTCAGATTTTATAGGAATAGGAGTTATTGGAGCACGCTTGATAGATGAGGGGAATATTCTTGCAGCAACACTAAAGGCAATGGAACTGGCTCACCAGGGTTCTTTTGAGTTTTCAGATATTCCGGTTATTGTTGACGGAAATGCTCTTCCAAACATAGACAATGCTACATGTCTCATCAAGGCCGATAGCAAGATCCCAGCAGTAATGGCTGCAAGCATTGTTGCCAAGGTTTACAGGGATTCAATCATGTCAAGCCTTTCTTCAAGATATAAGGATTTCAATTTTGATAAAAATATGGGTTATGGAACAAGTTTTCACTTGAAAAGCATATCAAAATTTAAAATTTCAGACTATCATCGAACAAGCTTTAAACCAGTTGCAATGCAAAATATGCTAAATGAATAAACCTGCAGATAGATATGAATTCTTTAACGGAGTCGAATGGGTCCGTTATGCAGATGGGAAACCTGTAAAGATTCATTTTCCAAACCCTTCTCCAGAATCTGACCAAATACTAATAACAATCCGTACCGGAATAGGTGTTTTGACGGCTGGAAGCCAACAGGGAAAGGAGTTAAAAATACCACTTCTTTATGGTGGTGTTGATTTTGATGCAGCCTCTATACAAACAGGTAAATCAACAATTGTCATCTCTGCAGGCGACAATGTTCTAGCATCAGGTTCAATTATTTTTCGAGCCACAGAAGTTACAGACATGAGGTCAGGGTTATTTCGAATTTTGAGAACCATTTTTCTTCTCTATGTGATTAAGGTTTTTTTCCTTAGTGCCGGAGCTGTCCCGATTGAGCAAGAATATTTTCAAGCATCATCTATGTCTAAAACATTAAATCTCGGGGAAAGGTTTTTTTATTCAAAATTTTCCTACAGGTTCAATTCTCCAAAAACTGGAGACATCGTGGCTTTTTTAAAAGATATAGATTATGAAAAAATAGCAAAAATCCAAGGAGCAGGAAAAGGGAAAACCGCCAAGGTACTATTTGTTAAGAGGGTGGTTGGGGTTGGTGGAGATCAAATTCAAGTTTCAGGAAAGGATGTTTATGTAAACGGCATTTTGCTAAAAGAAGATTATGCAACTCATGGGGAGTCCGGCATGAATGTGGGTCCTTTAGTGGTACCAGAAGGGCATTTTTTTGTTATGGGGGACAATAGACCCTACTCAGAAGATTCAAGACATTGGGTATCACAATCTTCAGGAAACTTCATTTTAGAAGGATTTGAAATGAGTGGGGAGTATTCAGCTACAGGAGGATTTGTTCCAATGGCAGACATCGTAGGGAAGCCCTTCCTGGTTTTTTGGCCAATTCCTGAATTTAGATTAATTCGCTAAAGAGCCCATCGGATCCCAAGGGTTTAATTCAATAGGTTTTTGTTTTGCTATTTCTTGGATCTCCTTGGGGACATATTTTTTATCAACAACAACCTCGTAGAGGAATTCATCAAACCACTTGTCGGTCATGATGAAATAACCCTTACTTCCGACCTTGTCTCCCCATGAGTTCTCAACTCGCCATTTTTCTATTTTTCCATCCTGGATATCTACACCGGTGAACACCATTGCATGTGTCATGGCGCTATCTCCATAATCCAATCTAGAACCTTTGTCCAAAACAGTATCTGTCCCAATGACTAGGTTATAGTCATAAAGATCCATGTCCATTACTCCAATATCCCTGTGAAATCTTTTTCCAACATCATTCCCAAACCAAACTGCCTCTCCGTCTTTGATTGATTCTGAAGCTGCTTTTTTAATTACACTGATGTCTACATTTAGGTACCTTGTCGGGAACCCCTCTGCAACATTGCCTAAATATTTCACAGTTAGAACATTGTTCAAAGGCTTGTCTTTCGTTGGAGCATTAACCAAGCATATTTTGTTATTTATATTAAAAGGTACGTGCTTTTCCATGAATTTTTTTGGACTTAGGTTTTGAAAATCAAAAAATTCTTTATCCTTATTCCTAAATTGCCAGTCGAATTTTTTTGGAGGCTCTCCTAAAAAAATGCATAAGATTCTATAAATCTCCTTCATCTGCTCTTCCTTCAAGCTCCTAAGCTCCAAAAGGTTTTTCCCACCTGTATGCAGGTCTCTAATTTCTTTTGCATATTCTCTCAGTTTGTGCAGAAGAACCCTGTTCATCAATGCTGAACTGCTGGAAGCATGAGATTCTGGCATTGCATCTTTTGGGACAACACCGTATTTATTTACAAGATTAACAAACATATCCCATTGACCACCATCTGAAACTGCAGTTTGAAACAACCACATTACCGTCCTATCATCTACAGGACGGTCTTTCGTGTCTATGATGGATTCAAGAAAGTAATTAGATTTTTCAAACTTGTCCCAAAAAAACATATAGTTTTGTGAAAATTCAAATTCTTCCAAATCGTTTTTTTTCATTAATGGAAGTCTCATTACATTCAGGGCAGCAAAAATCCAGCATCTTCCACTAGATTTTTGGCTTGTAGCTTTACCTTCAAGCGGAACAACGTGAGAAAATGTATGTTGCGCATCCACGTAAGCCTTTCTAGACATTGCTACATCTGTAATGGAGGTTCTTGTGACTGCATTCATTGCCAAAAGATTTTTTTGGTCACTGCAAAATTCTTCATTAAAGAGTTCAATTTTTTCAAGCGGTATACCGCCATTGTTCATTTCAGAGTTATTTGAATTATTCATAGTTGCTAATATTAACAGTATTAATTAAATTTTTAACCAAAAATCTTCCCGGTTTGTATGTCCCACAGGTTTTTATAGTAGGGGTTTTTTTCAAGTAACTCTTCATGCTTTCCACTCTCTAGCAGTTTTCCATTTTTTAGGACCAAGATCACATCTGCTTGCCTAACTGTAGACAACCTATGGGCAATTATTATGGTTGTTTTATTTTTCGATATGGAAGAAAGAGATTTTTGAATAGCAAGCTCTGTCTCATTGTCGACAGAGGATGTTGCTTCGTCAAAAACAATAATGGGGGCCTTTTTGATTATTGCTCTAGCAATTGAAAGACGTTGCCTCTGTCCAACAGACAACTTTTCTCCCCCCTCACCAATTTTTGTTTTGTATTTTTCCGGCAAATCTTCAATAAACTGCTCTGATTCAGACATTTTTGCAGCTTCTTTAATATCCTTTAACCCACATTCAAGAGACCCATAACTGATGTTTTTTTCAATTGACGTAGGGAAAAGGATTGTTTTTTGGCTAACAAGCGCAATGACATCCCGGATGCTTTTTGTTGAATGGTCCATAATGTCTTCATCGTCGATACATATTTTTCCGCTAGAGGGGTTGTAAAAGCGTAAAAGAAGACGGATGAGTGTTGTTTTCCCAGATCCGGTAGCCCCCACTATCCCGATAGTTGACCCAGCGGCAAAAGACAGATTTAGGTTTTTAAAGAGAAGGGGGCGGTCTGCGTACCCAAAAGAAACCTTTTTAAACTCTATCTTTCCTTTAATATTTTTTTTCTCAAAAACTTTTTCTCCTTCACTTATGCCAATTGGAGTATCTAAAAGATCTAAAACTCTTGTAGTGGAGGCCATTGCCCTATGGTAAAGATCGAAAGTTCTTCCAAGGTTTGTCAACGGCCATAAAAGTCTTTGTGTCATAAAAACCATTACGCTATATGCTGCTACTTCAAGATCCCCGCTCAATGCAAGGTTTCCCCCATAGATGAGAGTTGCTGTAAAACCAACAACAATTACCATTCTTATAATAGGGGTAAAAGCAGCACTTAAACTAATTGCATCCTTGTTTGCTTCAACATAAAGATTCGAAGATTTTTCTATACGCTCTGTTTCATATTTTTCTTTTGTGAAGCTTTTAATTGTAGAAATCCCCATTAAGTTATTTGCCAACAATGCATTTAATTCCCCAACTCTTTTTCGAACCAATGCATACCTTGGAGCAATTCTGTTTTGGAATTTAAAAGATCCCAAAATGATAAATGGAATTGGGAGCACTGCCCAAATTGCGATATTGCTTTCTATCGAAAAGAATGCTGCAGAGATAACAATTACCGTGGTTGTAACCTGAAGTAGATCGTTCGCACCTTCATCTAAAAACCTTTCAAGTTGATTAATGTCATCATTCATTACAGACATCAAATCTCCCTGAGATTGTTCTTTGAACCAGCCCATATGAAGATTTTGAACATGAGAGTAACATTCTGTCCTTAGTCCGTGCTGCACTTCTTGAGCCAAGGTTCTCCAAAGGAAAGCATAGAGGTATTGAAAAACAGATTCCAATGCCCAAATAATGACGGTGATGATTGCAAGAACTGTTATTTGCTCTTTTGGATCAGGATATCCATATTCAGCCAATATCGAGTCTTCCTTTCTCACCACTATGTCTACAGCGGCTCCAATTAAAACTGGCGGGGCAAGGTCAAAGATTTTATTTAAAACAGAAAAAAAACTTGCAAAAAATACTTTTTTATTTTTCCCCTGAAGATGCTGAAGGAGTCTTTTTAATGGATTTTTATTCATTTTTTAATTTATTTTCGAGCCAGTACAAAGAAAGAATAGCGCTTGCAACAAAAATTTCTCCATCTTCAACCATCTTCATTGCGTCTTTTCTTTTCAAAACAACAACTTTTGTATTTTCCCCAGAATCTTCAAGCCCAAAAGAGCCTTCAGCATCCGCACTATTTGTTTCTGAGAAAAATAACCACATCCTCTCGGTGCTTCCCCCAGGACTAAGCAAATAGTCTGAAATTTTCAATAAGGGATTATTAAGTGTAATCCCAGCTTCCTCTTGGACCTCTCTCACAATGCATTCTTCAGGGGACTCATCATCCTCAAGCGTTCCAGCAACAATCTCCAATGTCCAAGGCCCTTTTGGGTGCCTTATTGCCCCAGATCTAAATTGCTCCACCATGACAACGGAATCTTCTTTTGGGTCGTATAGCAATATGGAAACGGCATCACCCCTTTCAAAAATCTCTCTTTCAATCTTTTTGCTCCACTTATTGTCATACCTTTGGTACCTGGAAGAGATTTTTAGGTAATCAAAATATCCTGAGTAAAGGGTTTCTTTCTCAAGCATTTCCCATTTTTTTTCTGCATTCTCTTTCATAAAGAGAAGTCTATGATATGAGGATGAAATCAAAGTACAAAATTCTTTGTTTTTGTTTGTTTGCCGCACTTGTATTTTTGAATCTCGGGATATGGCAAACAAATAGACATCACGAAAAACAAGAGGTTAAAAAATTCATTGATCTTCAAATGTCAAGCCCCGCTGTTTCCTTGAATGAAAAACAAGAAGATTTTTCTTTCAGGAAAGTGAGTTCAAAAGGGGAATTTTTAACTTATGTTTTGATATCAGGGAGATATTTTTATAGCGAAGAGGGATATGGCTTGATAGCTTTATTCAAGCCAGGCAACTCAGATTTTCACTATATTGTTGACAGGGGGTGGATTTCAAAGAAGAGAGATTTTGATTTAAGTTATCTTTTGAATACTGAAATCAACAACGATGGGATACTTGTTCCTTTTGATGAGTTTACAGAAAAAGAATCAAAACCGCTAAAAGAAGAGGGTGGTGTTGCAGTTTTTTCATACATGGACCCATCCTCGATAGAGCTACACTTCAAGAAAGAATTTCCCGATGTGAAAATTTCTGATTTTGTAATCTTGCATGGTTCACAAAACAAGAAAGGGCAACTGATTGAACAGGTTGATGACAGGGTGATTTCCTGGTGGGTTTTGCCACAGGGCAGCCTCCCTCATCTAGGGTATGCAATAACCTGGTTTGGCTTGATGCTGACTTCCATTTTCTTTTCGGTTGTTTCTTATAAGAAACAATAGCCTTTACAGAAAGGTATAGCTTATTTAATATAAGCCCATATAGCCGGCTTGGTCGCCAACAGTTATGTTGTCGTCGATTTCATCAACGCCTTCAACAGCCTTTACTATCGCAATGATTATTTCTTTTTGAAGCTCATTGTCAACATTCCCATGCAATCCAACCCGACCATCATTAACGATGATACTTAGTTCGCGAAGAAAGAAAACAATCTTTCTTTCTTTTGCCAACTCTTGCTCAATTGTTTTTTTGAGTTTGTCGTCGGCTTGTTTTTGTTGCCATATGTTACAGCTAGAAAAAGAAAAAAGAATAAGGATTAGAAAAAAATTTTTCATTTTATGATTGTTAAAAATACTAACACTAAAAACAAAGCAGTCAGCAACCTTTCTCCAAGAGTTGCCATTTTTGAAGGACTTTCTCCGATTATGGTTGAATTTTCACTGTAAATATCCTGTTTTGAATTTTTTAAAAGTTTATCAGTTTCCAACTCAATGCTTTTTGATATTTTTTTCGAAAAAACAATTGAAGCATTCAAGGCATTGGAAAGGATTTTTGAATACAGGTATCCAAATTCCTTTACAGGCTTTTCTTTTGGGGTGATTTGTTTTTTGAATATCAAAAAAATCAAAACTGCAATACCAAGGGTTTCGAGTGAATGGATTACATGGGTTTTTCCCCAAGGGTTGTAAATTGCCCCTTCAATCATGGCTTTGCCCGGTAACATCCTGTAAAGAAGGTCAGGTTTAATGCCAAAAGTAATACATAGCAATGAGGAAAGAGTCATGGCAAGGCTCATGTTCAGAGGCAGTTTTTTTACTGAAATGTTCTTGCGTCCAAAAAAGACAAACCAACCCATCTTGATTCCAATAGACAAAAAGGTTCCTATTGATGCGATATTGAGGGCAATCATTATTTTGTCAAGGTGGGCAATATGAGCGGATTCGACAATCATTGATTTGCTTATGAATCCATTGAAGCCAGGGGCACCAGCTATTGACAAGGCCCCAATAATGAAACATATACAAATCAAAGGTGTTTTTTTAAAGAGGCCTCCCAATTGTGTTATTTTCTCTTTCCCAGTTACATAAATTAAACTGCTAGCCGACATAAAAAGAAGACCTTTGTAGAGGATGTGGCTAAAAGCATGTGCGGCAGATCCATCAATCGAGAAGGACGTCCCAATACCAACCCCCGCAACCATGTAACCCACCTGGCTCACTATGTGGTATGAGAGCAATTGTCTTATGTTGTTGGACATCATTGCAAAAACAACACCATAAATAGCCATTATTGCACCAATATAAATCAAAGGATCTAATGCCGTGAAAAACTGGATCAAAACATAAACAGCAGCCTTGGTGGTAAATGCAGATAAAAAAACATTTGCTACAGGTGAAGACTTTGGATAAACATCAGGAACCCATGAATGAAGAGGGGGGACTGCAGCATTTATTAAAACCCCTAACAAAATAAGCAAAACATGAGGTTCGTTTATGTTTGTAAACAGAACACCGTCAAACTGTTGATCGGCGAGGTTCCCCATGGCGATTCCGAACATAACCAATGAGCCGGATATCAAATGAAAATAAAAGTACTTTATGGCAGCAGATCTAGACTCAGGAGTGTTGTTTGACAGTATGAGAAAAACAGAACCAAGAAGCATCATTTCCCAGCAGAGCAAAAAATTTAACCAACTCGAGCTCGTAACAACCCCAATAGCCGATCCGGCATAAAAAAGAGAGGAGCAGTCATGCAGTTTGTTTTTTAAATGAAACCCATTCAGGGAACTTAAAAAACTTATCAGAATAAAAATAAAAGCAAAGACAAATTTAAGTTCAGGGAGGTCTCCTTGCAAAAGAAAATACATTGACACAAGTGGGGCAGAAGCATGAATAAGTTTTCCAGCCTTACCTTTTGTGTAAGTGCTTAAGGGCATTACCCAGATCAATATCAATGAAATGAAGAAAGGATAAAAGTAATTTTCGAAAGTAGTCATTTTTTCAGTTCCCGCCTCCAAGAAAAGTGATAATGCAAGCTGAAATAGCAATTAAAATCATAGGAACAAGCATCCCTTTTTCTTCATTGATTTTTTTAAGTTTATTTTTAGAAAACCAACCTTTTACAATAATGGGGAAAAGATAAACCCCACTTAACAAACCAGCAATTATAAAAATCCAGCCATACAGGAAATCCAAGTTGCCCGGGAACGATCCCAAAAGAAAAAACTTTGACAAAAATCCGAGAGCTGGGGGAAGCCCTATCAACCCTAATGCCGACACTGTGAAAACTGCAAACGTTTTTGGGAGAGCTGACCCAATGCCATCCATTTCGCTGATTTTGCTTTTTTTTGTCATTGTTTGTATCATTCCGGCAACCATGAAAAGGACTATCTTCATAAGTGCATGGGCTACAAAGTGGATCAACGCAATTCCTATATTCAGCACTCCAGCATAAATTATGTAGGAAAGATGAGCTATTGTCGAGTATGCAAGTCTTTTTTTGAGGCTATCCTCTCCACATGCACGTAACGAAGAATAGATAATAGTTATTCCTGATGCAATAAGCACACATTTGGAAACTCCAGATTCAAGCATTAAATTTTCCCCAATTACATTTTTCATCATGATAAGCATTGCAAAAACTCCAGCTTTCACGACAGCAACTGCATGTAGCAAAGCTGAAACAGGTGTTGGAGCAACCATTGCTCTTGGTAACCAACTATGAAGCGGGACTATTGCTGCTTTGACAGATGCTCCCAATAGGAGGAGTCCTATTGTCAGGTTTCTAAGACGAAGAGGAACCTCATCCAACATTCCAGCAGACTGTTGAAAATCTAAATTTCCAGAGTATTTCCAAATAATGGCAATTCCTAAAACCATCAATGAGGCACCTGAAAGTGTATATATCAAATATCGTCTGCCTGCTCCTATTGCCTCTTTTGTTTCTTTATGGGACACAAGGGGCCATGTTGCAATTGTTAAGAGTTCATAAAAGATAAAAAAAGTTAAAAGATTGGCTGAAATACTTAGGCCAATTGCGCTACTTACGGCAAGAGTGAACAGGGATAAAAACCTAGTGCTTTTTTTTATTGAATTTTTATTTACATAGCTGATTGTG